>NZ_BAAHYI010000009.1:0-108789 GCF_054657635.1 Halanaerobaculum tunisiense | reverse complement strand
AATTGATATAAAGTGGCACTTTCGTGCCACAGCTATCAGCTGTCTGCAAATGGTTTTTATTACGGAAGGTCTGTTTTCTAGACCTGTAGGGTCTGTCGTGAGCCAAATCAAATTCTTCAATTCAAAACTATAAACCTAGTTCAACCTCTGAAAACACAGTAATCTTAAAGGATTTAGATGTTGAACTCAAAGGTCTTGAATTAGCTGATAGCTCATAGCAGATAGCTGACGACTGTGTCACCTGCGGTGACACAATATATCAATAATATTTAAAATTATAGTATTCATTAATTTAATTATTGCAGTAGAAAAATAATAAAAGGGAGGGAACCTAAATGGTTGATAAAATAAGAAAACATATCTATTTAAGCGGTAGAGTCCAAGGAGTAGGATGTCGAGCTTATATCAACCAAAATGCTAATATGTTAGATGTATCCGGGTGGGTGAAGAATTTAACTGACGGACGAGTAGAAGCAATATTTGCAGGGCCTCAGAATGCAGTAAAAGAAATGCTAGAGATTGCTAAAGAAGGACCTCCTTTTGGTAATGTGACTGATATTGAAGTTTATAATGAGGAGTATAAAGGAGAATTCAAGAAGTTTAGAATTAAATATTAAAAATGAAACTAACTAAAATACTTACTGAAAAATAAAAAGAGTTTAAAATTATTTATCAGGGCTGATGTTAGAGTTGGCCCTGGATTTATTTTTTGTAAATTAGATGATTATCAAGTCAATTATTAATTAGTCACTTATGAACATATAAACTTAAATATAATTTAAGAAATAAAATCATCATAAAATTCTAGATCATTCAACTCTTTAAAGATTTTACGGATCAATAAAGAATAAACTTTTAGTCAGACAGATGTTGACAAAGGAGAAAAATTAAGATATTATTTGTATGTACAAACATTAATTTAAGGGAGCGAAGACAATGATAGATAAATATCTGCATAATTGTTTATATTTCACAGCTAACAAATTATCAAGGGCAATAACGAAAATGGCAGAAGAAGAATTTAGGATTGTAGGACTAACTCCTAATTATGCTTTTTTGTTAATAATAGTATATGAGAACGAAGGGGTGGGACAGAAAGAAATAGGAGAAAAATTACATCTTGCTCCTTCAACCGTAACTAGATTTGTAGATAAGTTAAAAAGTAAAGGACTAGTCGAAAAGAAAAGTGAGGGGAAAAGGGCTTTAATTTATTTAACGGATAAGGGAATTGAGTTGCAAGATGATATTAGACGCGCCTGGAAAAATCTTCACAAAAGATATTCGGAAATTTTAGGCGAGGATGCAGCCGAAGAATTAAATCAATTAGTCGATGAAGCTGGAATTAAGTTAGAAGAAAATTTGTAAATTGGATTTATTTATGATTGTTATTAAATAAGCTCGTATGTATAAGTAATATAGGACAACAGATATATGTTAGTGGTGTTAATTTAATCTTAAGAGAAAATGATTTTGTAAGGAGGAGTAGTTGATGCAATTTAAAATATTTAATTTTATCTTTTATATGGGAATGGCTACTTTTCTTTACTTTAATGTTTATTTTAAAAGTATTGGTTTAACCTCTACTCAGATTGGAAATATCAATTCAATTGCGAAAGCGATTTCTTTATTAATTCTTCCTCTGTGGGGGATGGCTGCTGATTATTTTAAAGTGAATAAAAGATTATTAATGATAGCAGTGTCAGGAACGTTGGTAGCCAGTTTATCATTTTTATTATTTCAAAAATTTGTTTTTGTGTTGTTAATAATGATTGTATTTTTAATCTTTTTAACTCCAATAATTCCTTTAATTGATTCCCAGTTATTAGGTTACTTAGGTGAGTCGGGAGATCAGTATGGGAAATATAGAATTTGGGGTTCAATTGGGTTTACTTTGATAGTACCGTTGATCGGTTTTTTTCTCGAACGGACTAGTCCTGGGAATTTATTTTTTGTTAGTGGGGCTGTATTTCTACTTACTTTAGGATTAACTTATACTTTGCCAGAGAGTAATGTCGAGGTAGAGCTTAATGATTTTCGTGAGTTTAAGTTTTTATTTCAGCACAAAACCTTGCTAATTTATATTGTTTTTGAATTTTTAATTTATATGACTTACTATACGTATAATGTTTTCTTTCCTATTTATATTATGGACAATGGGGGAGGAGAAACATTAGTAGGGATTGCCCTAGCAGTTGCTGCTATTAGTGAAATGGGAGTTTTCTATTTTTCAGAACAGATTATACAGAAATTTGAATTTAGATATATTTTTCTGGTCTCAGCTCTGTTTTTTTCACTGCGTTGGTTTATAGTATCTCAATTTCCTATTCCGGCAGTGTTATTAGTTTCTCAATTATTACATAGTTTAACTTTTGGTTTATTTCATGTGACTTCAGTTAATTTTATCAATTTAATCAGCGGAGAGCGGTTTAAGGCTACAGGTCAAAATTTATATGCTACATCAAAAGGGGTTAGTGCAATAGCCGGGAGTGCTCTCGGCGGCTGGATTTATGATAATTTAAGTGGAGGAGTTTTGTTTTTGAATATAAGTGTTATTGCCTTACTGGCTGGAATTGTTTACTTTTTAATTTTAAGTTATCAGGCGCGGCACCAAGGATATGCAGAAAAAATTTAAACTTATCCCTTAAAATGGGTTGACAAAAGAGGGAAAATAGTATATCATTTGTATGTACAAATGATGAGCTAAATTTTGGAAAGAAAAAAGATATATTTTTTTAAAGTATATTTGTATGTACAAACAATAACAAAGAGTGGGTAGAAAGTTAGGTACTGCTAGACTGATTTTTAAATTACCAGGAAAGAAAATTATTCCTCAAAGGTAAAATTACTTAAATTAATAATATTATAGGAGGAATTAACCATGGGAAATGAAACTTTACAGACTATTAAAGAGAGAAGGACAGCTAGGGCTTTTAAGGAAGAACAAATTAAAGATGAAGAACTAGAAGCGATTTTAGAAGCGGGGATGTATGCACCAAGTGCTCATAATCATCAGTCGTGGCATTTTACAGTAGTTCAGAATCAGAAGTTGCTAGATGAAATGAGTGAAGATGCTAAAGAAGATGCTAAAGGTTTTGATGATGAACAAATTCAAAAGATGGCGAATAATGAAAAATTTAATATTTTTTATGATGCTCCTACAGTAATTATAGTTTCGGGAGAAGATGAAACAATGATGCCGGAGATTAATTGTGCAGCAGCAACAGAGAATATGTTACTTACTGCTGAGTCTTTAGATATAGGAGCCTGTTGGAATGGATTTGTTACTTTCTTATTTAATGGAGAAAAAAGAGAAGAATACTTGGAAAAACTTGATATTCCAGAGGGGCATACTCCTTATTATGGGGTTGCTTTAGGTTATAAGCAGGTAGAATCAGGAGAGGCGCCTGATAGAAGAGAGGATAGGATTCAATACATAAGTTAAGCAAAAGAAAGGTTAATTAATGAAAAAAGCATTATAAAGAGGGGATTAATATGTTTAATTTAAAGAAGGAAGGTGCGGGATTTTTTATATCCGCAATCTAAACAACAAACTAGTAATTTTTTAGAGCAAGCAATGTCAGAAGAATGGCCGGGATTTGTAATAGCAGAAGTTGAAACTGAAGAATACCTAGGACAAATTGACTTTGGGGAGATACTTTATCTGAATTAGCTTATTGGTTTGAAGTTGATATGTCTAAGCTGGTAAAGATTAATAATATAAAAGATCCTGATCTATGCAGGAGATAAATTAGTTCTTCCTACTAATAAGTAAAAATAAATAGTTGATTTAATAAAGAGTAGTTCCTAGGGGAGCTACTTCTTTTTTAGTTTTAGGTCATTTTCTACTTCTAACCTGAATAATTTATAATAATAGTAGTATTAGAAAGGAGGGGAGTCTGGTTGACCGAAGAACAGAAATTATATAATTTATCTACTGTTGAATTAGAGCAAGTACTGGATACTAATTTACAAAAGGGATTAACGGAAAATAAAGTTGGGGCTAGATTAGATCAAGTAGGTTTTAATCAGTTACCTACTAATGATAGTAAGTCTATTTTTCGTTTATTGTTAGAACAATTTCAAGATTTTATGATCTTAGTCTTAATTGGAGCTACAGCTATTTCCTTTTTCTTAGGGGAAATGGCAGATGGGATTACTATTTTAGCAATTATAATTTTAAATGCCTTAATGGGTTTTATCCAGGAGTATAGAGCAGAAAAGTCATTAGAAAAGTTACAGGAATTTTCTGCTCCTGAGGCTATGGTGTTAAGAAATGATCAATTAGTAGAGATTCCAGCTCGAGAACTAGTTCCTGGAGATATAATCCATTTAAAACGAGGCGATAAAATACCAGCAGATTGTAGAGTGATTGCAGCTGATAATCTAGAAGTTAATGAAGCTTCTTTGACTGGAGAATCAGTACCTGTAAGTAAAGCAGCAACTAGTCTATCTGGGCAAGTAGCAGTGGGCGATAGAAAGAATATGTTACATATGGGTACTACAGTTACTAAAGGACGAGGAAAAGCAGTGATTACTTCTACAGGTGTAGGTACTGAAATGGGCCAAATTGCTGATTTATTACAACAATCTAGTAGCAGTTTAACTCCTCTACAAAAAAGATTAAAGGCGTTAGGTAAGTGGTTAGTGTTTGTTTGTCTCTTAGCTTGTGTGTCTGTAGTTGTTTTAGGGGTTATCAAAGGAGAACCTATTTATAGGATGTTCTTATCAGGTATTAGTTTAGCAGTAGCTGCTATTCCGGAAGGACTACCGGCAATTGTGACTTTGGCCCTAGCTATTGGGGTGCAGAAGATGAGTGAACGGAATGCAATTATTAGGAAGTTACCAGCAGTGGAAACCTTAGGTTGTGCTACAGTAATTTGTTCGGATAAAACAGGAACTCTGACTAAAAATGAAATGGTAGTAGAACAGATATATACTAATAATCAACTTTATTATTGTCAAGCAGAGGGATTTAATTATCCAGAATTAGAAGAATTATTAAAGATAGGAGTGATCTGTAATAATGCTCAATTAAAACAAGATAAATCGTTATCGTCTAAGTTAAAAAATAAAATGTTAGGTACTAGTCGACAAGAAGTAGTAGGAGATCCTACAGAAGGGGCCTTATTACTGGCTGGAGATCAGATTGGTCTAAAAAAGGATACTTTAGAACAGCAATTTAGTGAACGGTTAGAAGTTCCCTTTAATTCTGGGCGAAAAAGGATGTCTGTAATTGGAAGACAAGAAGGCCAGTATAAATTATATGCTAAAGGAGCACCTGATATTTTAATTGAGCGGTGTAGTCATTATCTGGAGGAAGGAGAAGTTAAGAAGTTAACGCCAAGTAAAAAAAGAGAGATTATGGAGAACAATGATCAATTAGCCAGTCAAGCGTTAAGAGTTTTAGGTTTAGCTTATCGTGATCTGGGAAGGAGTTTGGATAGAGATAATTTAGAAAAATACGAAACAAATCTAGTCTTTGTTGGTTTAGCAGGAATGATGGATCCCCCACGAACTGAAGCTAAAGAAGCTATTGCTCGTTGCCAGAGGGCTGGTATTCGCCCTAAGATGGTAACTGGTGATCATAAACAGACAGCAGTAGCTATAGCTAAAAAACTTAATCTGTTAAAAGCTAAGGATAAGGTGGTTACTGGTTTAGAGTTAGAAGAGATGAGTGATCAGCAGTTGGCCCGGGAGATTGAGGATATTGCAGTCTTTGCTCGGGTATCACCGGAAGATAAATTAAGGATTGTAAATCTTTTACGTGATCAGGGACATATTGTAGCCATGACAGGAGATGGGGTTAATGATGCTCCAGCAATTAAAGAGGCAGATATTGGTATTTCCATGGGGGGAAAAGGAACAGATGTAACCCAGGAGGCTTCTTCTTTAGTTTTAGCTGATGATAACTTTGTAACTATTGTAGATGCAATAGAAGAAGGAAGAGCTATTTATGATAACATTAGAAAGTTCATTCGTTATTTATTGTCCTGTAATATTGGTGAGATTCTAACTATGTTTTTAGCTTCTTTGTTGGGATTACCATTACCATTAGTTCCGATTCAGATATTATGGGTTAATTTAGTAACTGATGGTTTTCCTGCTTTAGCTTTAGGGTTGGATCCAGCGGATGATGATATTATGAATAGACCGCCTCGAGAGACTGAAGAGAGTGTATTCTCGCGGGGATTAAAATGGCGGATTATAGGTCAAGGAATTTTAATTGGATTAGGCACTTTATTTGTCTTTTTATGTGGTTTGCAATTTGGTGATTCTTTGGCTAAAGCCCGAACCATGGCTTTTACTAATCTGGTAATGGCTCAGTTGTTTTTTGTCTTTAGTTGTCGTTCGGAAGAACATAGTTTATTGCGGATGAACCCTCTAAGTAATTTATATTTATTAGTAGCAGTTGGTTTGTCCTTTGGCTTACATTGGTTAGTATTATATCAACCTTTCTTCCAGATGTTATTTAAAACCACCTTATTAACTAAACAAGAATGGGGAGTAGTCTTATTAGTTTCTGGAGGTTCTACTTTCTTAATAGAAACAGTGCAGTTTATAACTAATTTAATCAAAAATAAAGTATTTATGGTGGGATTTAAATAATCTACTAGTTAAGAGAGGTAGCTTTGGCCCTCTCTTTTTGTTTTAGGAATTATAATTTAAGCGATTAGAGCATATATATTGATTAAGATAGTGCTTTATTAGTTGGGAGGTGGTGAAAGTGAATTATTATATTTATGCTACTGACCATGCCATCAAAAGATATCAACAACGACAAAAAGCAATTAGTCGTTCTAAAGCAATTCATAATATAGTTGAGGGAGTAAAAAGAAGTAGGTTGATTGGATTTGCTAAAGGAAAAAGAGAAATCAGAGAACACCGGGGGGTTATATTTGTTTGTGAATTAGAAGAAGATAAGATGAATGTAATTACTATTCTTAATAGTAAAGCTGAATTGAGATTTATTGAAGATAATAATGAAGTGAATTAATTATTTAAGATTATTAAAAAAATATATCAGAAGACTCTTGATTTTCATTCTGTTAGGTAATATACTTATGAATATAAAGTAGTAAATAATGAGCTAAGAGGAGATGAGACTAGTGGAGTTGAGAAAATTTGTTGAAGCGAGTTTATTGTTGGCAGGAGGATTTGTCTTGCATCAGATTATGCCACCTATTCCAATAGGGGCTGGAATGCGACCAGATATGAGTTTGTTGATGCTATTTATTATTATAGGTCTCTATCAAAATAAGAAGTTAACTTTATTATCCGGGGTGGTGACAGGAATAATATCTGCTTTGACGACTACTTTTCCTGGGGGCCAAATACCTAATTTAATTGATAAACCGATTACCGGTTTTGTGGTATTAGGTTTATTTTTAGTAGCAGATAAGTTAGAGATTCCTACTAAGTTTAGTTTGGCTATTATTGGTAGTGTAGGAACAATTGTAAGTGGAGGGCTGTTTTTAGGTTCAGCTTATTTAATAGTTGAGTTACCTAAGGCATTTGCAGCTTTATTCTCTACTGTTGTTTTACCAGCAGTCTTGTTGAATACTGCTTTTATGTATGCCTTATATCCGCTAATTGTTAAGATTAAAGGCTCTTTGTCAACAATTGAATTGGATTCTAATAATAAAGCAGCCTAATTAGGCTGCTTTATTCATTTTTTTGGTTAACAGAAGGAACTTAGTTATGTTATAATATCAGAGTGCTTATATTAAAAAATAAAAATTTAAATTTCACTTTATATTATTTTAATTTTTGAGCACAATAGATGACAGAATTAATAGTAGTTTAAGGAGGAAAAGATGAATTTATCTACAGCATTAAACAAGAAGCAAGAAAAAGCAGTAAAAACAACTGAAGGGCCTGTTTTAGTATTAGCTGGGGCAGGAAGTGGGAAAACAAGGGCATTGACTTATCGGATTGCATATTTGATTGAGCAAGGAGTGGATCCTTATAATATCCTAACATTAACTTTTACTAATAAAGCAGCTGAAGATATGCAACGAAAAGTTAAAGATATAATCGGTGATAAACCATCTAGGATGTGGATGGGTACTTTCCATAGTGTAGGGGTTAGGATCTTAAGTCAAAATCTAGCAGAGTTAGGTTATGAATCAGGGTTTGTAATTTATGATCAAACAGAAAGTAAGGCTTTAGTTACAGATATTATTGTTACTTTTGATCTAGATACTGAAACATATGATCCTAATAGTATATTAGGAATTATCAACCAAGCCAAACAGAACTTATGGACTAAACAAGACTTGGTAGAGCATTATGACCAGCAAGAATTTTATCAAACTGTAGCTGATATCTATCAAAAGTATAACGAAACTTTACAGAAGAATAATGCTTTTGACTTTAATGATTTAATTAAGCAGACAATTGAATTATTTCAGGAGCAAGAAGAGATATTAGATAAATATCAAGATAGATTTAAATATATCTTGATTGATGAATATCAGGATACTTCACCAGCACAGTATCAGTTAGCTAAAATGTTATCCCAAAAACATAATAATATTTTTGTGGTAGGAGATGACTACCAAAGTATATATAAGTTTCGCGGGGCAGATATGAGTAATATTCTTGATTTTAGTGATGATTTTGCTGATTGTGAAGTGATCAAACTAGAGAAAAATTATAGATGTAAAGAGAATATTATTCAAGCCTCTAATGTTTTAATTAGCAATAATTTTAATCAATTCGATAAACAAGCTTGGACTGATAACCAGGCTGGAGAACCAGTTGTAATTACTGAAGCTAGTGATGAGTATGGTGAGGCTGATTATATAGCTGATGAGATTAAAACTTTAGTTAGGTTTAGTGGTTATGAGTATAGTGATATTGCTCTGTTATATCGCTCTAATCACCAATCAAGAGTAATCGAGGAGGCTTTTATTAAACAACAAATTCCTTATCATATTGTAGGTGGATTAGGATTTTATGATCGGCGAGAGATTAAGGATACAATCAGTTATTTAAAGGTAGCTGTTAATCCACAAGATACAGTAGCTTTAAAGCGAATAGTTAATGTACCTAAGCGAGGTTTAGGACCAAAGACTATAGATAAATTAATTAATTATGCTCAAGAGTATGTACCAGAATTTGACCTCTTTAGTTTTGCGCAAGAAGATGCTTCTTTAGGGTTATTTGATGTCATGAAAGACCCTACTCAAGTAACAGGAATAGGTGCTAAGAAGGCTACTAAGATTAAGAAGTTTCATCAGGATTTAGAAGACATTATAGAAATTAAAGAATCTAATCTGGCCTTACCGGATAAGGTTGATAAAATTTTAAAGCGAAGTGGTTATCGGGCTATGTTAGAGTTGGATGATTCGGAAACAGCCCAGACTAGATTGGAAAATATACAAGAATTTTTAACTTTAGCTGCTAACTATTATTCTAAAAATAAAAATAGAGATTTAGAGGATTTTGTCCGTGATTTAAGATTGTTTTCTGATCAAGATGATTTAACTAAAGCTAATCAGGTAAAAATGATGACTGTTCATGCTGCTAAAGGACTGGAGTTTCCAGTTGTTTTTATAGCTGGTCTTGAGGAAGAAACTTTTCCCCATTACCGGAGCTTAAAGACAGGTTTACTAGAGGATATTGAAGAGGAAAGAAGGTTATGTTATGTAGCTATGACGCGAGCTGAAGATAGACTATATATGAGCTATGCTTTAGAGCGGCAAAAATATGGGGAGACTAAACAGATGAAACCAGCTAGATTTTTAGAGGAATTACCGCAAGAGGTTATTTTAGAACAAAATCATAATCTTGGTTTTTAATTTATAAAATCAGAAAGATGGTTTGGTTAACAGAAGAAATTCAATTATTCTTTACAGCAGAAGAAATCTATGATTATGAGTAAGGTGTGCCTTTAAAGGTGCACCTTATTTATTTTAAAAGTAGTAATTATTAGGCTTGTAACTAAATATAATATACTATTAAGTGGTATGTTACCAGAATATTACTTGACAATTAATTGATATAAATGCTATAATTTAACTTCAGAGGTGATTATTATGGAATTTTACGGAAGTTTTTCGGTGAAATCGAAATTGCCGGAGCGAATTAATAATTTAGAAGATTTAGCTTATAATCTATGGTGGTCTTGGAATTATAAAGCAGAAGAATTGTTTAAACGGATTGATAGACAGCTATGGCAAGAATATAATAATAATCCAGTAGAGTTGATTTATAATATTAGTCAGTCTAAATTAGAAGCATTAGCTACTGATAAAGAATTTTTACAGCAGTATGACGAAGTGATTAGTGACTTTGAAGCTTATCTAGCAACTGATGATACGTGGTTTCAACATAATTTTCCTGATTATTGTACTAATTCCCAGGAAGTAATTGCTTATTTTTCAGCTGAATTTGGTCTTCATGAATCCTTACCTATTTATTCAGGTGGTTTAGGAGTATTATCTGGTGACCATTGTAAGTCAGCTAGTGATTTAGGGTTACCTTTTGTGGGGGTAGGTTTACTATATAGATCAGGTTATTTCAAACAGCAGATTAATGAGGAAGGCTGGCAAGAAGCATTCTATCCTACATTGGATCTTAGTTATCTACCAGTTACTCCGGCTCAAGATGATACAGGTAACGATTTAAAGGTGCAGGTTAAATTAGCTAATAGAGAGGTTATAGTTAAGGTCTGGAAGTTACAAATTGGTAGAGTGAAGTTATTTTTGTTAGATACTGATCTTCCAGCTAATAATGCCACCGATAGACAATTGACTTCTCGGTTATATAGTGAAGAACAGGAAACGAGGATATCCCAGGAGATAATTTTAGGGATTGGTGGTACTAAAGCACTAGTTGCTTTAGGTTATAATCCTGTTGTCTGGCACTTAAATGAAGGACATTCAGTCTATTTAGAATTTGCCAGAATAAAAGAATTAATGAAGCAAGCCAACTTAGAGTTTAATGAAGCAATGGAAGTTGTAGCAGCTAATAGTGTCTTTACTACCCATACTCCTGTTCCAGCTGGTAATGAAGTCTTTCCTTTTGGTTTAAAGGAGAAATATTTTGCTAATTACTGGGGAGAATTTGATTTAACTAAAGATGAATTTATGAATTTAGGATGTGTGCATGATGTAGAACAAGAGGAAGGGTTTTGCTTAACTGTTTTAGCTCTTAAACTAGCTAGGTATAATAATGGTGTTAGTCAATTACATGGAGAAGTAGCTAGTGATATGTGGGAAGAAATCTGGGGGGGGGTTCCGACAGAGGAAAATCCTATTACAGCTATTACTAATGGAATTCATACTTTAACTTGGTTGGCTCCAGAATGGGAAGAATTATTTGATGAGTATCTACCTGCTGATTGGAGACAACAGATTACTGATCAGCAAATGTGGGAGCAGATAAGACAAATTCCTGCTGCTGAATTTTGGCAAGTCCATTACCAATTAAAAAGTAAATTAATTGATTATGTTAGAGATAAAGATTTGGCTCGGCGGAAAAGATATGGTAACTTAGCTAGTAAAGATGAAGGGTTATTAGATAAAGATAAGTTAACAATTGGTTTTGCGCGGAGGTTTGCTACTTATAAACGAGCTACACTAGTCTTCAATGATTTAAAGAGATTAAGTAATATTTGTAATCAATCTGATAGAGAAGTTCAGTTTATATTTGCTGGTAAGGCTCATCCAGCTGATGTACCTGGCCAGGAATTAATTAAAAAGATTTATGATATCAGTCAGCAAGAAGAATTTAAAGGACAGATAGTAATTTTAGAGGATTATGATTTAGAGATGGCTCGTTATCTAGTGCAGGGTGTTGATGTGTGGTTGAATAATCCTCGACGTCCTTTAGAAGCTAGTGGAACTAGCGGTCAAAAAGTAGCAGCTAATGGGGGGTTGAATTGTAGTGTGCTTGATGGCTGGTGGTGTGAAGGTTATAATGGGAAGAATGGTTGGGTGATTGGTCGGGAGATCACTTATGATGATCAAGCAAAACAGGATGAAATAGATAGTAATTCCTTATATTATATTTTAGAAAAGGAGATTATTCCTCTCTATTATGATGTTGAACGGGGAGTAGCTACTAACTGGATTACCCGAATGAAAGAAGCAATGATTACTAGTATTCCTGTTTATAGTACTGATAGAATGGTCCAGGAGTACACTACAGAGTTATATTTACCGGCTTATAACCGAGGAACAGAACTAAAAGCTAATCAATATCAAAAGGCTAAACAGTTAGTTGCTTGGAAAGAAAAACTAACTTCAGCGTGGTCAGAGATTGAATTAAAGGCTGGTGACCAAAAAATAGATAATGAAGTTTATAAATTAGAGGAAAAGATTGAGTTCTCTGTTCAAGTGGAGTTAGCTACTTTGCGTCCTGCTGATATAGAGGTGGAATTATATCTATTATCTGAAGCTAATAAAGAAACAGAAGTTTTTACTATGGAATTAAAACAAGAATTAGCGCCAGATAGATTTATTTATAATCTAAGCGTTGATTTGAGCCAATTAAAGTATAATGGTGATTATAAATATACTTTTAGAGTGGTACCTGAATCAAGTAAATTAACAGACAAACATGAGCTAGGATTAGTAACTTGGCTATAGCTATTAATTGATACTGGAATTAGTTCCAGTGTTTTTTGTTTTCAGTTTTATATCATATAAATTACATAATAAATAAAATTTGACAATTAATTAGCAGGGTATTATAATTTAACCAGCGACAAATAAACATATTTTACAAATTATATAAAGTGAATTATAGGAGGTAAAAAATGAATCAGGAACAACTAAAAGTTCTATTTGTTTCTTCAGAAGTAGTTCCCTTTGCTAAAACAGGGGGATTAGCAGATGTAGCTGGTTCACTTCCTCAGGAACTGAAGAAATTAGGTGCTGATGTTAGAGTAGTAATGCCTGAATACAGTCAGATTCCTGACGAATATTTACAAGAAACAGAACATGAACTGCATTTTCGGACTAAAGTTGGCTGGCGGAATAATTATGTAGGAGTTAATAGTTTAGAAAATAATGGAGTAACTACTTATTTTATTGATAATAAGAATTACTTTACTACTCCTGGATTATATGAAGGAGATAATAAAGCAGTTAAATTTGCTTTTTTTTGTAGAGCAGTGCTAGAAATGTTACCTAAGTTAAATTTCAAACCTGATATTATTCATTGTAATGATTGGCAGACTGGTCCTTTAAGTATGATGTTAGAAGAGAATTATAAATTATATGATTTTTATCAAGACATCAAAACTGTGTATACTATTCATAATTTACGGTATCAAGGGGTATTTGGAAGAGAAATTTTAGAAGATGTATTAGCTTTAGACGCTAAGCACTGGGTTACTGGTGTAGTTAAACATAATGATTGTGTCAACTATATGAAGATGGGCATTAATATGTCTGATATTGTGACCACAGTTAGTGAAACTTACGCTGAAGAAATTAAGACTCCTTACTTTGGAGAAGGACTGGATTATGCTCTGCGAATGAATGGTGATGATTTATATGGCATTGTTAATGGATTAGATTATGAGGACTATAATCCAGCTACTGATGATGCTATTTATGCTAATTATGATCAGGATGATTTAGCAGGTAAAGTAGAAAATAAACTCCAATTACAAGCAGCAATGAATCTGCCACAAAATAAAGAGGTAGCAGTTATTGGTTTAGTTACTCGGTTAGTTGACCAAAAAGGTTTGGATTTAATTACTCATATAATAGATGATTTAGTAGAAGAGGATAACTTACAGTTTATTATGTTAGGAACAGGAGCTGCTGAATATGAAGAAATATTTGCTGAATTAGGAGCAAGATATCCTAATAAAGTAGCAGCTAATATCATGTATGATGCCGAGTTGGCCCGGAAAATTTATGCAGGTAGTGATCTATTCTTAATGCCTTCGCAGTATGAACCATGTGGCTTAGGACAATTAATCAGCTTAAGATACGGGACTATTCCTGTTGTACGAGAGACTGGGGGCTTAAATGATACTATCCAGTCTTATAATGAAGAAACAGGTGAGGGCAATGGTTTTAGCTTTACTAATTATAATGCTCATGATTTGTTATATACTATTAGAAGAGCCCTTCATTTTTATTATGATCAACCTCAAGTCTGGACTAAGCTTGTTACTAAAGCTATGCAGGAAGACTATAGTTGGCAACAGTCAGCTGAAGAATATTTAGACTTGTATAATAAGTTAGTTACTACATAATAATTTGGGAGTGATACATGTGGAAGAAGAAAAAGGTTATTTATCTTTAGTACTACACGCTCATTTGCCTTATATTCGGCACCCTGAGCATGAAGATTTCATGGAAGAACATTGGTTATTTGAGGCAATTACTGAAACTTATATTCCCTTGCTAGATCATTTTGCTAGTTTACACCAGGAGAATATAGAATATAGATTAACTATGTCTTTAACACCTCCTTTAATGGAGATGTTAACTGATCCATTACTCCAGCAGAGATATCTTGATTATTTAGATAAATTAATTGAATTAGCCACTAAAGAACTAGATAGAACTCAAGATCGGCCTCAGATTAATAAAACAGCTGCTCATTATTTACAAAGATTTCAAAAAGCAAGAAAGATTTTTGTAGAAGATTATGATTGTAATTTAGTGACAGGTTTTAAGAAATTTCAAGATCTAGGTTATTTAGAGATTATTACTTGTGGGGCTACTCACGGGTATTTACCTTTAATGCAGCAGTATCCAGAAGCAGTTAGAGCCCAGATAGAACAAGGGGTTAAAACTTATAAGCACCATTTAGATCGTGCTCCTAGAGGTATTTGGTTACCAGAGTGTGCTTATTATCCTGGAATGGATGATATACTAAAAGAATATGGGTTACGCTTTTTTGTTGTTGATACTCATGGTATTTTACACGCTGAACCAAGACCTAAGTATGGAGTTTTTGCTCCTATTTATACAGAATCAGGAGTAGCAGCTTTTGCTCGCGATCAGGAATCTTCTCGTCAAGTTTGGAGTTCTGAATCTGGTTATCCAGGTGATCATGATTACAGAGAATTCTATCGTGATGTCGGTTATGATGCACCTATGGATTATATTGCTCCTTATATTCATCCTGATGGGATCCGAATGAATACAGGAATTAAATATCATAAGATTACTGGAGATAAGACTAGTTTACATCAGAAAGAACCTTATGATTATGAAGTTGCTCGTGGTCGAGCCGAAGAGCATGCAGCTGACTTTTTATCTAATCGGGTCCAGCAGATAGATTATTTAGATCAGCTAATGGATCGTAAGCCAGTAATTGTGTCTCCTTATGATGCTGAATTATTTGGTCATTGGTGGTATGAGGGACCTGATTTCTTGTATCATTTATTGAAAAAAACTGCTTGTGATCAAAATCAAGTAGAATTAATTTCTCCTATTGATTATCTAGAAGAGTATTCTAGTAATCAAGTTAGTCAACCACCTACTTGTAGTTGGGGCGCAAATGGTTATAATGATGTCTGGTTAGATGACAGTAATAATTGGATCTATCGCCATCTTCATCAGGCAACTGAAAAAATGATTGAGCTAGCTAGTACTATTAATGACCCGGATGAAGTGACTGAAAGAGCCCTTAATCAAATGGCTCGTGAATTATTGTTGGCCCAGAGTAGTGATTGGGCATTTATTATGATGACAGGAACAACTGTAGAGTATGCTGTCTACCGGACTAAAGGTCATATCCATCGTTTATTTGAGTTATATGATCAAATAAAGGCAGGAACAATTGATCAAGAGTGGTTAGATGAATTAAACTGGAAAGATAATCTATTTCCTAATATTGATTATAATATGTATAGCAAACATTACGAACCAAATACTACAACAACTGATCAAGAGTTAACAATTGTAGCTAATTAGTAATTGGAAATAATTATATATTCAGCACTGGAATTATTCCAGTGCTTTTTTATTTTTTGACTGTTTAATTAAAAAAGATTAGGAAAAAATAAAATCAGGAGGGCAGAAGATGGAGTTATTTTTTAAAACATTATTTATTTATTTGATAACTTTAATTGCTATTCGGTTAATGGGTAAAAGAGAAATAGGTGAATTAACCCCTTTTGATTTAGTAGTCTCTATTATGATAGCTGAATTAGGAGTTTTAATTATTGAAAATGAAGGTATTTCTTTAGTCAAAGGATTAATTCCTATTTTTACTTTAGCTGGTATTGAAATTATTATTGCTTATTTATCATTAAAAAATAGTTTTATTAGAGAGTTAGTTAACGGAAGTCCTACTGTTTTAATTAAAAATGGTGAGTTAATGGTAGAAGAAATGACTTCCTCGCGGTATACAATTCATGATTTATTAACTCAATTGAGAGAAAACGGGATCTTTAATATTTCAGATGTTGAGTTTGCTGTGTTAGAGACATCAGGTGAATTAACAGTACTACCTAAATCTCAAAAAAGGGGCCTTACACCAGAAGATTTAGGTTTGGAAACAACATATGAAGGTTTACCAATTGTATTGATTGAAGACGGTAGGATTAATTATGAAGGATTATATCAATCAAAATTAGATGAAGATTGGTTATTAAATGAATTAGAATCTAGAAATATTAGTCAACCAACAGAAGTAATATTAGCAGCATTAGAGACAGATGGTAATCTTTATATTTCTACTAAGTAATTAACATGTAAAAAAACGATATTATTGCTTAGTTAGTAGAATAATAAAAATAGTAACTTAACAAAGGAGGGATTTTAATGAGTCAAGAACCTAAAGATAAAGAACAAGAGCGTAGAGACGAAATAGTCTCTGAGATTAATCCAGATGATGTGGATAAAGGAGAAGAGTTACCTGGTTTTAAAAAAATCAACGGTACTTTAGGACAACTAGAGAAAGAACGTGATTTAAATCCTGATGATTTTGATAATGAAGTTGATGATTCCGAAACTGAATAAGGAGTTGGTATTATGGCCAAGATTAAGTGCATAGTAGATAGCTGTGCTAATAATAATGATGATGGATTCTGTAAATTAGAAGAGATCCAAGTAACTGCTGATGATAATGGACAGTTTGCTCGCCGGGCCAAAACTACTAAGTGTCAATCTTTTGTTCGAGAGTAAGGCAGGAATTATAATTTACAGAGAGAATAACATACAGCAGGGACAATATTGTCCCTGCTGTAAATAAATTATTAATCTAAACTAAAATTGATAAATCTAAATAGAATAGGGGGATATTTATGTCAGGAAGTGAAAGAAGAAAAAAGTTACTAGAGAGATTACAGGCAACTGACCAGCCAATTACTGGGTCGGATTTCGCTATAGAATTTTCTGTTAGTAGACAAGTAATTGTTCAAGATGTAGCTTTACTACGAGCCCAAGGGGAAGAAATACTAGCTACTTCTCGTGGTTATTTAATTGAAGATAGTAAAAATGAATTAGCTCAGATGACAATTGCTTGCCAACATGATGATACTCCTTTAACAATAAAACAAGAATTAGAGATTATTATTCAATACGGAGGAAGAATTAAAGATGTTACTGTAGAACATTCGATTTACGGAGAATTAAAAGGGGTGTTAATGATTCAATCACAATCAGATATTGAGTCTTTTATTGCTGATTATGAATCTGGTCAAGCTTTATGTTCACTAACAGAAGGAGTTCATTTACATACTATTGAAGCTTTAAACCAAGAAGTATTAAATTTAATTAAAAATAAATTATGTGTAAAGGAGTATTTATTAATTCAAGATTAAGTTGGATTTATAATTAAGTCACTTATTACTTAGTCATTTATGAACACGTAATAAAAACAAAAAACAAACAATAACATATAATAAAGAATAAAAAAATTATAACAAGGAGGAATAAAATGAATAAAGTATCAATTAAAGAACGACAAGAAGATGAAGTAAAAAGAGATTTAGTAGAAGCAACTGCTTTAGAAAAAACAGCTTTAGCAGAATTAATTGATGCAGAAGCAGAAAAACTAAAGAAGATATCTGAATTAGAGGGGATAACAGTTGATAAGTTAATCCAATTACAAGACAACATAAGTACAATTTTAAATACTGGTGTAGAATTACAAAAATTATTCCAAGCAGATCTAGATTTTGCTCAAGGAGACTTAGCAAGTAAAGAAGAAGCAACTGATGAAGAAGTCATAAAAGTAAAAGAAGAAATAAATGAGGTAGAAGAAGATGGAACTAAAAAAGTAGAAAAAGTAATTACTAAGCAAAAAGAAGAATAAAGTAGATACTAGGTTTAAAGTTAATGGCTTAAAAGCGTTCTTCCTGAACAGGAAGAACGCTTTTTCATCTAAAAAGAATAGCTACAAGTAAGAAAGTACAAATTATAAATAAGTTAAAAAATTATTTATTTAATCAGAGAAGAGAAAGGAGTAATCTGATGGCTAAAACAAATAATCTAATTAATGAACAAAGTCCTTATTTACTGCAACATGCTTATAATCCAGTTAATTGGTATCCGTGGAGTGAAGAAGCTTTTCAACGAGCCCAAAAAGAAGATAAACCAGTATTTTTATCCATTGGATATTCTACTTGTCATTGGTGTCATGTAATGGAGCGAGAGTCATTCACAGACAAAGAAGTAGCTGACATACTAAATGAAAACTTTATTTCAATTAAAGTAGATCGGGAGGAAAGACCAGATGTTGATGATATCTATATGTCTGTTTGTCAAACTATGACTGGACAAGGTGGTTGGCCTTTAACAATTATTATGACTCCTGATAAAAAACCTTTTTTTGCTGGTACCTATTTTCCTAAAGAAGCTAAACGAGGTCGGCCAGGACTATTACAAATTTTAAATAAAATTAAGAAAGCTTGGATTAATGAGCGAGAAGAACTCCTAGAATCCAGTGAAAAAATAACAGATATAATCAAGCAGGAAAATCAGAATCAACAACCCCAAGATTTAACTACTACTAAGCTAGAAGATATAGTAGAGACAGGAGTAACTAGTTTAAAAAATAGTTTTGATTCTAAATATGGAGGTTTTGGAAGAGCTCCTAAATTTCCTAGTCCCCATAACTTAATGTTTCTGTTAAGATATTGGAAAACAACAGAAGACCAGGAAGCTTTAAATATGGTAGAAAAAACTTTAGATAGTATGCAGCAAGGAGGGATTTATGATCAAATTGGTTTTGGATTTTCTCGCTATTCTACCGATGATAAATGGTTAGTACCTCACTTTGAAAAAATGTTATATGATAATGCTTTATTAGCTATGGTTTATCTAGAAGCTTACCAAATATTAGATAAAAAGGATTATGCTCAAGTAGCTCAGGAAATTTTAACTTATATCAGTCGAGATATGACTTCAGAAGAAGGAGCTTTTTATTCAGCAGAAGATGCTGATTCAGAGGGAAAAGAAGGGAAATATTACCTGTGGACTCCTGAAGAAATAAAGAAAGTACTAGGAAATAAGAAAGGACAAGAATTCTGTCAAACTTATAATATTACTCAAAACGGAAATTTCAAAGGCCAGAATATACCTAATTTAATAGGGACAAATAAGAGTAAATCAGAAATAAATAATCAATTTGCTACTGCTAAAGAGAAGTTATTCGAAGCCCGAGAAACAAGAATTCGTCCCGACCAAGA
Organism: Halanaerobaculum tunisiense; assembly: GCF_054657635.1. Classification (NCBI taxonomy): domain Bacteria; kingdom Bacillati; phylum Bacillota; class Clostridia; order Halanaerobiales; family Halobacteroidaceae; genus Halanaerobaculum; species Halanaerobaculum tunisiense. Next base: position 89,174 of record NZ_BAAHYI010000009.1, on the reverse strand, counting down.
TGATAAAATCTTAACTGGTTGGAATGGATTAATGATTGCTACCTTTGCTAAAGCAAGTCAAGTTTTAGAAAAAGAGGAATACTACACAATAGCTAAAGAAGCTGCCCAATTCATTTGGGATAATTTAAGACGAGCTGAAGATGGACGTTTATTAGCTAGATATAGGCAAGGAGAAGCAGATTATTTAGGTTATGTCGATGATTATGCCTTCTTTATCTGGGGATTAATAGAATTGTATGAAGCTGGATTTAATCCGGATTATCTAGAACAAGCTTTAACTTTAAACCGGGATTTGATTCACTACTTTAGTGACCAAGAAGCAGCAGGACTTTATTTGTATGGTGATGATGGAGAAAAGTTAATTACTAGACCTAAAAGAATACGTGATGGAGCACTACCATCAGGTAATTCAATAGCTACCTTAAACTGGTTACGTTTAGCTAAGTTAGTTGAAGATGAAGAACTACAAGAGATGGTTAGAGAGCAAGTAGAATATTTTTATCAGCAATTACAACAAAGACCATCTGCTTATACAGCCTTTTTAATGTCAGTATTATTTATTCAGGAAGTAGGACAAGAAATTGTAATAGTTGGTCAATCTATAACTGAGGAATTTGAAGAAATGATTAATTTTACTCAGCAAGAATTTATGCCTTTTAGTACAACAGTAGTCAAAGAAGAAGAGGTCAATATAACTGATACAGTCCCTAGTTCATCTAGTTATAAACAAATAGAAAATAAGCCAACTGCCTATATCTGCCAAAATTTTAGTTGCCAATCACCTGTCACAACAGTAAAAGAATTTAAAGAATTAGTTACTAATTCTTTAAATTCATAACTATTTGATGATAATTAAACTGGCAGTTAAATTAATAAAGGAGGCAGTAAAGTTGCGTTTAGGAGCAGACTTTTACCAACAGGATGCTTTAACTGTAGCAAAACAATTGATTGGACAAGTTATTGTCCGGCATCTAGAAGGTACTAAAGTAAAATGCCGGATAGTGGAGACAGAAGCCTATATTGGGCCTGAAGATAAAGCCTGTCATGCTTATCAAAACAAACGAACTAATCGCACTGAGGCTATGTTTGGTCCGGCTGGTTTTACTTATATTTACTTAATTTATGGTCTGCACCATTGTTTTAATATTGTAACTGGTAGACAAGATAAACCAGAAGCAGTATTAATTAGGGCTGTAGAACCACTAACTGGAATAGATACAATTCAAAACAGACGACAGATTAAGAGTAACTTAAAAAAAGATTTAACTAATGGACCAGGAAAATTATGTGAAGCATTGCAAATAGATAAAAGTTTTAATCAATATGATTTAACTAGTGGAGAAGAATTATATCTAAGCAAACAAGAAGAAGGTTTTTCAATAGCAACTTCGCCGCGGATTAATATTGATTATGCTCAAGAGTATACAAAAAAGGAGTGGAGATTTTTTATACCAGACAATCCTTTTGTGTCCCAATGATTAGTAACAATTTTGAATAGTTCAACTTTAGAGACAGGAGAATATTTTATTACCTAGAATACATAGCAATACTAGTAGAAATTTTTAAAATTAGTAGTCGAGAAGGAGAGATAAAAATGCAAGCAGAAATTTTAGATTTATTAGAGGATAATAGTAAATTAAGTCCAGCCAAAATAGCTACTTTATTAGATGCTCCACTGGATGAAGTAAAAGAAAAAATTAATAATTTAGAAGAGGAGAATGTAATTGTTAAGTATCATACTTTGATTGATTGGGATAAAACAGATAAAGAAATTGTAACAGCTTTTATTGATGTTAAAGTAACACCTGAGCGCGACTTAGGTTTTGATGCTGTAGCAAAAAGAATCTATAAATTCTCCGAGGTTACTTCAGTTTATCTAATGTCAGGTGGGTATGACTTATCTGTACAAGTAGAAGGTAAGACAATGCATGAAGTCGCTTTATTTGTAGCGGAAAAACTAGCTACAATTAATCATGTAGAAAGCACAACAACTCATTTTATGTTAAAGACTTATAAAAAAGATGGAGTTATTTTTAAAGAAGGAACAGAAGCAGCTGAGCGGCTAGTGGTATCACCATGAATTGGGAACAGTTAATTTCAGCCCGAGTTAAAGAAATTTCCCCTTCGGGAATCAGAAAATTCTTTGATTTAGTATCCGGAGTAGATGATGTGATTTCTTTAGGAGTAGGGGAACCTGATTTTGTTACTCCTTGGCATATTAGAGAAAGTGCTTTTTATTCACTAGAACAAGGAGCTACTATGTATACTTCTAATTATGGCTTATTGGAGTTAAGAGAAGAGATTGCTCAACAGACAAAGGAAAAGTATGATCTAACATATGATCCCGAAGAAGAGGTATTAGTTACTGTAGGAGTCAGTGAAGCAGTGGATTTGGCATTACGGACTCTATTAGATCCGGGAGAAGAATTACTATTGCCAGAACCTAGTTATGTTTCTTATGAACCTACAACTCAATTAGCTGGTGGAGAAGTAGTTCAGATACCTACTAGTAGACAAGATAATTTTAAGTTGACCGCAGAACAGTTACAACAAGCAATCACTCCGCGTAGTAAAGCCTTAGTGCTCTGTTATCCTAATAATCCTACTGGAGCTATTATGGAACGAGAAGATTTATTAGAGATAGCTGAAATAGTAAAAGAGCATGATTTAATTGTCTTAGCAGATGAAATCTATAGTGATTTAACTTATACTGGAGAGCATACTAGCTTTGCTAGTCTACCGGGAATGAAAGAGCGAACTATTGTCTTTAATGGTTTTTCAAAAGCTTATGCTATGACAGGTTGGAGAGTAGGTTATGTACTAGCTCCTCAACCAGTCATCAAGGCTATGATGAAAGTGCACCAATATACGATGTTGTGTGCTCCAATTATGAGCCAGAATGCTGCTCTAGAAGCCTTAAAAAATGGAGCAGATAGAAAGAAAGAAATGTTTATAGAATATAATAGACGACGTAGAGTAATTGTTAAAGGATTAAATGAGTTAGGGCTGGATTGTTTTGAACCGCAAGGTTCTTTTTATGCTTTTCCTTCTATCAAATCAACTGGATTGACATCAGAAGAGTTCTCTCAGAAACTACTCGAGGAGGAAGGGGTAGTAGTGATCCCTGGTAATGTTTTTGGAGCTAGTGGAGAAGGATTTATTCGTTGTTCCTATGCTACTTCTTTAGATGATATTTACGAAGCCTTAAATAGAATCGAAAATTTTGTTAATAAAATATAATTAGTAGAGAGATTAATCTCTCTACTAATTATTATTCTAAACTTTCAACTACTACTCCAATCAGTCCTGGGCCAGTATGGACTACCATAACTGGACTGATCTGACCAAAAAAAGTTTCTTGAACATTATCTAGTTTTTCAAATCGAGCTAGTAAGTCTTGAGCTTTGGATAAAGCATTGCCATGCATTACGCTAACTCTACTAGCTCCTTGTTTGATTTTTTCTTTAGCTATGTTAAAAAGTTGATTAATAGATTTTTTTCGTCCTCTAGTTTTTTGGTAAGTATAATATTCTCCTTGTTGGTTAATAGAGATAATTGGTTTAATATTTAACAAATCACCAATTGTTCCTTTTACTTGTCCAATCCGCCCCCCTTTACGTAGATATTTTAAGTTTTGAAGTACGAAAAATACTTCTGTATTCTTTATTTTTTGTTGTGTTTTAGTGACTAATTCGGGCCAAGGTACTTGTTGCTTGATTAAATCAGCAGCATATAAGACAACACTACCTAGGCCCATTGATAGTGCTTTAGAATCAATAACTTCTACTGTGATATCTTCTAGTTGTTGACTGACCATTTGGACTAGATTATAAGTTCCACTTAAGCCACTGGAAATATGGAGTGCAATTATATGAGTATAGCCTGCTTCTTGTAGATTAAGAAGTTTATCCTTTATTTCTTCAGGAGCTGGCATAGAAGTAGTAGGAACTTCAGTAACTAGTTGGTCATAAACTGTTTGGGGCTGGATTTCAACCTTATCACGATACTCTTGATCCGAATAGATAATTTTAAGCGGGACCATACTAACTGGTAACTGATCTAGTAAATCGGATGGTAAATCACAAGTGCTATCTGTTAAGATACCTATTTTTTTCATTATCATTCCACCTTTTAGTGTTAATTTTGATATTTAAATTGTATCACAAACATTATAATATGACAATAGCGTTAATTTTATGTATAATGTCACTAATTGGAGGTGAGACTATGACTACAGATTATACTTGTCCTAAATGTAGCAATAATAATTACGAGACAGATACCTTTTCTGCTACTGGAGGGGGCTTATCTAAATTATTTGATGTGCAAAGTAAGAAATTTACTACAATAACTTGTAGCAAATGTGGTTATACTGAACTTTTTAAAGAAGATACCAGTACTTTAAGTAATATTTTTGATTTCTTTACTGATTAATAAATAGAAGGTGTGTGGTAGTAAATGATAAGTGTTATTCCGATTGCTATAGCATTAGCTTTAGATGCTTTTGGAGTTGCTTTAGGAATAGGCTGCGGTAGTCAAATAAAGTCGCAAGAGAAATTAGGGCTGATTTTTTCTTTTGGTTTATTTCAATTTCTATTTTCTTTATTAGGAGCTATAGTAGGTAATTATATTGATAGTCATTTCTTTAGTATCAGTGGTTATGTTAGTGGGCTTATAATTTTATTATTAGGATTATTTTTGATTAAAGAAGGTTATCAACAAGAGGAAACTTATATTTACCACAATCTTACTTTTATGACTTATATTATTTTAGGTGTTAGTGTTAGCATTGATGCTTTAGGAGTTGGTTTTTCCGTTCTTTATAATTTAAATCTAGTTACAATCATTAGTAAAACTATTGTCATTGGAGTAGTTACTAGTTTATTAACTTTTAGTTCTCTAGTAATAGCTAACTACATTAAAAACTTCAGTTTGGTGGAAAAATATGCAGATTATTTAGGAGGTATTATTCTGGTTGTTTTTGGGCTAAATATGATGTTGTAGTATCTTCTTAAACCTGAGCCAGGGCTTAAACCCTGGCTGTTAGTTTATCTTTTCTTCATCCAGTTGAGAGCCTTGCCTAATAAAAAAGCACCAGCAAAGGTTAAGAGTAATGTTGAATAGAGATTATCTTTTTTAGGTTCCTGCTGCCTAGTATTACTTAATTGATTCTTGATTCTAGTAAGCATTATTTCTCCCTCCTTAACAAGTTAAACTTATTATTATTTTGTCTTAAGTAGTAATCTAATATCCTACACGAAATATTGTAAAAATGTAATTTAAAGTTAGTACCAAAATTTTAAAATTGCATTGTTTTAGAGAATATAATATAATAGATAATAAGCTAGTTATAGTTTGATTGTGAGGTGAAAAATTATGCGACAGAAAGTGCTGATTAGTTTATTAATAGTACTGATTTTAGTAATTACTGGCTGTCAAAATCAAGGAGAGTTAATCTATCAGGATCAAACAAAATTAGATGGAGACCAGTTTACTGGTAACTACCTTAACCAAAAGCAGGCTACTGTAATTACACCGCAAAATATAGAAAGTTTAAGAGGCGAACTAAGAGGAATCCAGAATTTAGAATTAGAAACTGGACTAGCAGTCTATGTTACATTAGGTAAACAACCTTCAGGAGGTTATCAGATTAAAATTAAAGAAATCAGACAGCAAGAAAAAAAGCTGTATGTAACTGTTAAAGCAGTTGGCCCAGCTCCAGAAGAAAGTGTAACCCAAGTAATTACTTATCCGCAGGATGTTGTTAAAGTACCACTCACTAAAGATGAAATCAATCAAGTAGTCTTTTTATCTACCCAGCAAGAAAAATTAATTACTCTTGCGGTAAATTAAGTTTATAGTTTCTATTTGCACAAATTGCTCATATATGTTATACTGTCTTAGCAAACTGAATAATTGAGATAGAGGGTGCAATTATCAAGAATACCTAATAAAGGGAAAGGGATAATTGCCGAAACAGTCAATCTGTTGGTCTTATATCGAATAGATATAAGACTGTCGCTATCTATTAGTGGAGTACTATCTCACCGATTAGCAACTGACAGCTCTGGTGAGTGAAAAACTTTCCAGAGTTTTTTTAATGGTCATTAATATTTATAACAAGGAGGAAAGAACATGGAAAGTTATGGTATATTATCATTATTACCACCGTTACTAGCTATTTTGTTAGCTTGGTGGAGTAAGGAAGTGTTGATTTCTTTATTTACTGGTTTACTTGTCGGAGCAACTATTTTAGCTGATTTTAACCCATTGGTAGGATTTATGAAGACTCTTGATACTTATATTGTAGGCTCTTTAACAGATTCTTGGAATGCATCTATTTTACTTTTCTTATTGATTTTATCAGGTATGGTAGGGATTATTACTAAATCAGGAGCTACTAATGCCATTGCTGATTTTATAGCTAAGAAGGCTAAAACAGCTAAAAGAGCCCAATTAGCTACTTGGATTATGGGGATTTTGATCTTTTTTGATGATTACGCTAATAGTTTAATTGTAGGAAATACAATGCGGTCAATTACTGACAAACTGAAAGTTTCTCGAGAAAAATTAGCTTATATTGTTGATTGTACTGCTGCTCCAGTAACTAGTATGGCTTTTATTTCTACTTGGGTAGGTTATGAGATGGGCTTAATCCAAGATGCTTTTTCTAAGTTAGGAATTGAAGCTAATGTTTATTCTACTTTTATCAAAACAATCCCGTATCGTTTTTATAGTATCTTAGCTTTGGTAATGGTCTTTATAATAATTAAGACTGGTAAAGACTTCGGGCCAATGTGGGAAGCAGAAAATAGAGCTAGAACTACAGGTAAATTATTAGCTGATGGAGCTAGCCCAATGGCTTCAGAAGAATTAACAGATATGGAGCACAAAGAAAATAATAATATGAAGTGGCATGATGCCTTTTTACCTATTATTTCAGTAATTATAATTGCTTTAATTGGTCTTTGGTATGATGGTGGAGGTATGGCAGCAGATGTAAGTATTAGACAAGCCTTTGGTGATGCTGATTCTAGTGTCGTATTATTATGGGCTTCCTTTAGTGGTACTCTAGTAGCAGGTCTTTTGGCGTTATTTAAATCTAATTTAGCAGTCGAAGAAGTAGTGGATAGTTGGGTGAATGGGGCTAAAGCATTAGCTACAGCCTGTGGAATTTTAATTTTAGCTTGGTCACTAGGAACAGTAATTGATAAACTAGGCACAGCAGATTATATTGTAGCTATGACTAAAGGATTCATCCCTCCTTATTTGCTACCAACAATGATGTTTATTATTCCTGCTATAGTAGCTTTTTCTACAGGTACTTCTTGGGGTACTAACGCAATTATTATGCCGTTAGCTATTCCTATGGCCTTTGAATTTGGAGCACCTATGTTACCAACAATTGGTTCAGTATTAACTGGTTGTGTACTAGGAGATCACTGTAGTCCTATTTCAGATACTACAATAATGTCTTCCACAGCATCAGCAGCAGACCATATTGATCATGTTAATACGCAATTACCTTATGCTCTAATGGTAGGAGCAGTATCAATAGTATTTGGTTTTCTACCAGCTGGATTTGATCTGCCTTATTGGGTAGTTTTTCCGTTATTAGCCCTAGGATGTATTGCTTTATATTTATTGGTTAATTTCTATGGTTCGCAAGTTGAAGAAGTGGAAGTTACAACAGAAGATAAAGAACGAGTTGCCTAGTTTGTCCAGATCCCAGCGGATTTCCCGCTGGGATTTTTAATTTTAAGTAATAAAAAAATAAATTAGGAATACGATTATACTAAGAAGATGATGGATTTTAAGTTGAAAAAAGGAGGGATTTTAATGAGGTTAAAGCAGAATATAACTTTAATTACATTAGTAATCTGTTTGTTAGGTTTATTAGTGGGAATTAATAACCTGGATATTTTATCTTTTTCTGCTGTTCAAGATAAATCAGCACGAGGAGAAGAAATCAAAGTAGATAACTCTAGCTCCCCAACTCAACATCAGGATAATATAGAAATTATCTGGGATGTATCTAACAGTATGTGGGCTACAGTGGATAAACAACATAAAATTTCACTCTCTAAAGAAATTTTACATACAATAGTTAACCAACTTCCTAAGCAAGTCAATTTAGGACTTAGAGTCTTTGGTAGTAAACAACATCAAGATAACAAATCTTTATTGGCCATCCCTCTAGCTACAAATAACCGATTAAAAATAACTAGTTTTATAAATCGAGTAACTCCTGCTGGCAAATCACCTATTGGACTAAATTTATTACAGGCTAAAAAAGATTTGGTTGCTACAGATGGTAGAAAACATATTATCTTAGTAACTGATGGGCAAGATACTGGCCGAATTATGCCAAATAATATAATCCAAGAGATTAAACAATTAGGAATTAAAACTCATGTAATTCATGTAGGAGAAATCAAACAACAAAAGCAGCTCCAATTAAAATCACTAGCTAAGTTAGGGGATGGGAAGTATTTTACTTATTTTGAAGCAAAACAAATAGTGCCCACACTTAACTTTGATTAAATAACAGAAATTGATTTTTAATAAAGGAAGAAACTATAATCTATAGAATAAATTAAAAAGAAGTGTAATTTAGAATAAACTATAATAATTAGTTAAGAATAACAAATAATACGGAGGTGCTAAAATGAATAAACTAAAAAAGCTGTTAATTTTATTAATTACAGTATTTATTGTAAGCAGTATTTTTTTAGGTTTGGGAGTTAATTTCTTTACAGATTGGTTATGGTTTGAAAATCTAAACTTTGCTGATACATTTTGGACGATTATTACTGGTAAGATAGGATTCAAATTAGGAACTTGGTTGTTAGTTTCGAGTATTGTATTAATTAATTTACTAGTTACTAAACCCAAAGTGATGGATTTTTGGCAGCGAATTAAAGAGCGAAAAGAAAATCAAGGTGAAGATGTAGTTGAATTAAACCCAGTTGAGTCTAGTAAATGGTTAAAATTCATCACTCCTGGTAAAATAACTTTAGTTTATCTATTTGCTAGTTTAGTTATTGGTTTTATCTTTAGTAATGTTAGCTCTAGAGGTTGGGAGGTTTTGCTTAAGTTTTTAAATAGTACTTCTTTTGGACAAACAGATCCTTTATTTAGTAAGGATCTAGGATTTTATATCTTTAAGTATCCTTTTTATAATTTACTTTATCAATTACTAAGTTTAGCTTTGATATTATCTGGAGTTGTTTCGGGGGCTATTTATCTACTAACTTCTAGTGGTAGTTCTTTCTTCAATAAATTAAATAGTAATCATATTAAGTACCATTTATCTATTTTATTAGCTATCTTTTTTGGACTAAAAGCTTGGGGTTATCGACTTGATATGTTTAAATTACTTTATTCAGGTCGAGGAGTAGTATTTGGAGCTAGCTATACAGATGTTAATGCTCAATTGCTAGCTTTAAAAGTATTATTTGTAATCTCAATTATAGTTGCTATCTTTATTTTTAGCAATATCTTCTTTAAAAATCTCAAGTTTATTATTGGAGGAGTTGTTGCTTTAGTTGTAGCTTCACTTGTATTAGGTAATCTATATCCTACTTTTATCCAACAATATCAGGTAGAACCAAATGAAATAAATCGAGAAGCACCTTATATTAAACATAATATTGAATTTACTCAACAAGCTTATAATTTAGACGAGATTGAGGAACGAGAGTTCCCAATTGAGGAAAAGATGACCTATGAGGATATAACTAATAATCAAACGACAGTTGATAATATTAGACTTTGGGATACTAGACCTTTAAAATCAACTTATGGTCAATTACAAGAAATTAGATCCTATTATTCGTTTAATGATATAGATGTTGATCGTTATAAAATCAATGGTGATTTACAACAAGTAATGTTAGGAGCCAGAGAGTTAAACCAAGATTTATTACCTGATCGAGCCCAAACTTGGGTTAATAAACGCCTCAATTATACCCACGGGTTTGGCTTAGCTATGAGTCCAGTTAATAAAGTAACTGCTGGAGGCCAACCAGAGTTTATCATTCAAGATGTACCACCTAAAAGTAAAGGACCTCAGATTAAACAGCCTCGAATTTATTATGGGGAGTTAACTAATGAATACGTAGTAGCTAATACTAAAGCGCAAGAATTTGATTATCCCCAAGGCAATAAAAATAAATATTATACATATCAAGGTAGTGGAGGAATAAAATTAGATTCGTTGGCTAAAAAAGTAGGCTTTGCCCTCAAGTATGGTACCTTAAAATTGTTATTAAATAATGATATTACTGCTGATAGCCGATTAATGTTTAGAAGAAATATTAAATCTCGAGTCCAAAGAGTAGCTCCCTTCTTAAGATATGATCAAGATCCTTATTTAGTGATTGGAGATAAAGATAGACTATACTGGATTCAAGATGCTTATACAACTACTAATCTATATCCTTATTCAGAACCACAAGACTGGGGAAATTATATTAGAAACTCTGTTAAGGTGGTAATTGATGCTTATACAGGACAGATGAAGTTTTATGTAGTTGATTCTTCTGATCCATTAATTCAAACATACCAAAAGATTTTTCCTGAGTTATTTACTGCTCAATCTGAAATGCCTCAGAAGATCAAAGATCACCTTCGGTATCCAGTAGATTTATTCAATATCCAAACTCAGATGTATAATAACTATCACATGCGGGATCCTAAAGTGTTTTATAATAAGGAGGACCTCTGGAATATTCCCCAAGAGAGTTATACTGATATAGAAAATCAAAATAATACTACAACTACAGGATCTCAGGTCGATATGGAGCCTTATTATATTCTAATGAATCTTTCTGAAGAGCAAAAAGAAGAATTTTTATTGATGTTACCTTTCACTCCGCAGAAAAAGAATAACTTAAATGCCTGGTTAGCAGCTAAACCAAATGGTGAATTAGTCTTATATAGATTCTCCAAACAAGAATTAATTTATGGGCCAATGCAGATTGAAGCGCGGATTGATCAGGATTCTAATATCTCTAAACAGTTAAGTCTATGGAATCAACAAGGTTCTAATGTAATCAGAGGTAATCTACTAACTATTCCACTTGGAAAATCACTATTATATGTAGAACCAATCTATTTACAAGCTGAACAAGGTGAATTGCCAGAGCTAAAAAGAGTTATAGTCTCTCATGGAGAAGGGTTAGCTATGGCTCGTAATCTCGAACTAGCTATTCAAAAATTATTTGGAGTAACTAAAGAAGACCAAGAGGAAACTCGAGCTGATTTACCACCAGAAACAGAACAGTCCGCTACTGTAAAAAGTTTAATAGCAGAAATTGATGATTTGTATCAGCAAGCTCAAGAGGAATCACAAGCTGGGAACTGGAGTCAATATGGTGAATTGCTACAGGAATTAGAGGATAAATTAAATAAACTAAAAGACAGAGTAGAATAATTTATACTAGTTTAGTACAGGATTAATCTATGACAATAAGAAATATACCTAAAGAGAAGGCTGAATTGGTAAAGGATGATAATTATATTTTTATTGTTGTCATTAGTATTTACTTTTAAATTAAGAGAAGATAGTAAAGAGAGGGGGATTTATAGTGGAAACCAAACAGCAATTAAAAGAGTTATCAGAAACAGTAGGTGTGTCAGGTTATGAAGCAGACTTAGCCCACCAAGTAGGACAACTCTTTAGTAATTATGTAGACCAGATTAAATATGATACCTTAGGTAATCTAATTGGTTATCAAGCTGGAGAAAGTAAGGATAGTCTCCAGGTTATGCTAGCAGCTCATATCGATGAAATCGGATTGATGGTTACAGATATAGAAGAAGGTTTTTTAAGGTTTACTACAGTAGGAGGGGTGGATTATAGAACACTAGTAGGCCAAGAAGTGGTAGTTCATAGTAGTCAGAAAAACTTTAAGGGTATTATCGGGGCCAAACCTCCTCATGTACAGACTAAAGAAGAAAGAAAAAAGGCTTATCAGTCTGAGGATATGTATATTGACTTAGGTTTACCAGCTGATAAAGTGGTAGATGAGGTTGAAATAGGGGATATTATCTCTTTAGCTAGAGATTTTCAGGATTTAGAACAGGATAGAGTAACAGGTAAAGCCCTTGACGATCGTGCTGGTATCTTAGTTATTTTACATACCTTACAGGAATTACAGAAGTTACGCCAGCAAGTTGATTTATATCCTGTGGCTACCGTCCAAGAAGAAGTAGGGGTTAGAGGAGCTACTACTAGCACTTATGGAATAGTACCGGATATTGGAGTAGCAATTGATGTTTGTCACGGAACTATGCCTGGTGTTGATGACGAAGATGCTTCTGAATTAGGCGAGGGGCCAGCAATAGGATTTGGGCCTCATGTCCATCCTAAATTATTTAATAAGTTAGAGAGTATTGCTGATAAATTAGAATTACCTTATCAAGTAGATCCTTCTAATACTCCTTCTGGAACTGATGCTTATGCTATTCAAATTACTAGATCTGGAGTTCCTACTGCTTTAATTTCGATTCCATTACGGTATATGCATACCTCAGTGGAGACTTTAGAGCTCCAAGATATCAAACGAGCCGGTAGATTATTGGCCCACTTTATTGCTGAGATAGATGGCGAGCTAGAGGAGGAATTAACATGCTGTTAGAGAAGTTAACAGAAGCTATTGGAGTTTCCGGTCGCGAAGAGGAAGTAAGAGAGATAATTAAAGCAGAGATAATAGATTATGTAGATGAGATCAAGACTGATAGTTTAGGTAATCTGATTGCTTATCAAGCAGGAGATGATAGCCAACCTACAGCTATGTTGGCTGCTCATATGGATGAGATTGGGTTAATGATTAGTGATATTACAAGTGATGGGCTGCTTAAGTTTAAACCAATTGGGGGACTTGATAAACGAGTCCTAGTCTCTAAACAAGTAACAGTTGGCCCGGATAAAATTCCTGGGGTTATTGGAGCTAAAGCAATCCATCTTCAGGAGCCTGAAGAAAGAAGAAAGCCACTGGATTATAGTAACTTATATATAGATATTGGCACTGCTAGTGAAGAAGAAAGTAAGAAGTTAATTGAGTTAGGAACTATGGCTACCTTTAATACACAGTTTGATCAGCTAGGAAGCCAGACTGCTAAAGGGAAAGCCTTTGATGATCGAGTAGGGTGTGCTAGTTTAATAAAGTTATTACAAGCTCAGACAGATATTTCTTTATATGCTGTCTTTACTACTCAAGAGGAGGTAGGGGCTAGAGGAGCTAATATTGCTGCTTATAATATCAACCCTGATTTAGCTTTAGTATTAGAAGCAACAACAGCTTCTGATGTGCCAGATAGTAAGGAAGCTCAATATTCTACAAGCTTGGGCCAAGGGCCAGCCTTAACTATCCGCGATAGTAGAGTAATCCCTGATCAAACAATTGTGCAGACACTGCTTAAAACTGCTCAGGAGCAAGATATTAATTACCAATTCCGTAAATCTACTAGTGCTGGTAATGACGCAGGAACAATTCAGTTAACTAAAGAAGGAATTCCTACTGCAGTTGTTTCTGTACCTTGTCGTTATATCCATTCTCCTGTTTCCCTAATCAATCTAGCTGATTACCAAGCTACAACCAAGTTAGTAACATCATTCTGTCGTAAAGTTGCTAAAGGAGGAATTAGTGATGAAAAAATTAATTAAAAAACTGGTAGAAACTTATGGGCCAGCTGGTGCTGAAGCAGAGATTAGAGAAGTTATTAAAGCAAAAATAAAGGATCATGTAGACCAGATTAAAGTGGATACTATGGGGAATTTAATTGCTCTTAAGAAAGGAAGAAGTTCAGATCATAAAGTCATGCTGGCAGCCCATATGGATGAAATAGGAGTGATTGCTACTCATATTGATGAAGATGGATTTATTCGTTTTTCTCCAGTAGGTGGAGTACCTACTTATACTCTATTAGGGGAGCGAGTTTTATTTAACGGCCAGACAGTTGGAGTTATAGACAAAGAAGAAGAAGTAGAGGAAATAAATAAATTACAGCCAGCTAAAATGTATATTGATATTGGAGCAAGCAGTCACCAGGAAGCAGCAGAAAAGATCAGTTTAGGAGATACAGCCTGTTATTATCGCCAGCTGAACAATCTAGGAGATAGAATAACAGCTAAGTCCTTAGATGATCGAGCAGGTTGTGCAGTACTAATAGATAGTCTACAAAGATTAAATCAGCCAACTTATGATACCTACTTTGTCTTTACTACCCAAGAAGAAGTTGGTACCCGAGGCTCACAAGTCTCAGCTTATGGAATTGATCCTGATCTAGGTATAGCAGTGGACCTAACTTTAACAGGTGATACTCCAGAAGCTAAATGCAGACCTATGTCCTTAGGAGACGGGCCAGCTATAAAAGTAAAAGACCGGAGTGTACTAGCTAATCCGCAAGTTAAAGATTTATTAGTCGAGTTGGCCCAAGCTAACGAGATACCTTACCAGCTAGAGGTACTCCAGGCTGGCGGTACAGATGCAGGAAGTATGCAATTAACTAAAGATGGTGTTTTAGCAGGAGCAATTTCTATTCCCGCCCGTTATGTCCATTCTCCATCAGAGATAATTGATATATCTGATCTAGAAAATGGAGTTAAATTATTAAATCAGCTACTAACTAGTAGTTATAAACAAATATTATAAATTTTATTTGCCGCCATAAGGCGGCCTTTTTTTATTTATATCTCTTCTATTAGTACTAAAAAATAATAATTATCTAGTCTAATTAGAATTATAAAGAACCTGCCTGCATAATTTATTAGTAAGAACTCTTATAAAGGAGAGGCTAAGATGAAAAAAATTAAGATTATTACTACTGGTGGTACTATTGCCATGGGCCCAGATGAAACAACTCACCAGATGGTACCCCAATTATCAGGTGCAGATTTGTTACAACAGATTCCTCAACTAGAAAGTATGGCCCAACTGGAATTAATCCAGTATACTAATCTGGATAGTTCCCAGTTACAGCCCGAATCAATTCTGGAGTTATCTCAATTAGTAGAAAATTCTTTAGCTCAAGATGATATCAGTGGGGTAATAATTACTCATGGGACAGATACTTTAGAAGAAACAGCTTATTTACTTGATTTAATGATTAATCATCCTAAACCAGTAGTTCTCACAGGAGCATTACGTAGCTTTAAACAACCTAGTTCGGATGCAACTGCTAATCTGATTCAATCATTACAAACAATTCTAGAGCCTCATAGTAAGAATCGAGGCGTTTTAGTTGTGCTTAATAATTTAATTCATGCTGCTCGTTTTGTAGCTAAGACCCATACTAATAAACTAGAGGCTATTTCTTCTTTACACCATGGGCCATTAGGAACTATTGATCACTGTGGAGTCCATTATTTTGCTTCACTTAAACCCCAAGTAACAGTTAAAACCTCCTCTTTAACTAACCAAGTAGAGATTATCAAATTAGGTGTTGGTAGCACTGATAATTTAATCCAAGCAGCTTTAGATGCTGGTTGTCAAGGGTTAGTAATTGAAGCTTTTGGGGTAGGCACTTTACCCTACGAGGTGACTCCTGGTCTCCAGCGAGCTAAAAAGAAAAGAGTTCCAGTAGTAATCACTTCTCGAGCTCGAGAAGGTAGAGTCTACAATCTCTATGGAGCTTCGGCTGGGGAAGTAGAAATTGCTGATTTAAATTTAATTTTTGGTGAAAATTTAACTAGTGCCCAGGCTAGATTACTATTAATGTTATTATTAAGTCAAGACAAATCTATTCCAGAGATTAGAGAATTTATCAATTTAGAACTGAAAACGTAATTAATTTAATAGGAGGTAGAGCAAATGCAACAATTTAAACCACAACGAGTCTTAATAGAACATGATGCCTTAGATTATCCACTAGGTAAAAAGATAGAGAAGCAATTTAGCAACCAGGAAATCCCTATAGATTATATAGAATCGCATAATAGAGTCCGAGCTGAAGAAGATATGGAACCTCCGGCTTTATTTAATTGGAATAAGGAAACATTAGTAGTTGGGGTTAAAAAGACACTTAATTTTAAATCTTGTCAACCATCTGCTGACTATCGATTAGTAACTAGCACTAGTTGTCCGGCTAAATGTGAGTACTGTTATTTGGCTAAGAATTTAGGTACAGCTTCCTATGTGAGAGTTTATGTTAATCTAGATGAAATTTTAAAGGCTGTTAAAAAGCATATTAGAAAGGGGCACGGGGAGATTGTTACCTTTGAAGCTAGTAGTTCTTCTGATCCAGTAGCTGTTGAGCACTTAACAGGTTCGCTGCAAAGAATTATTAACTATTTTGCTAAGCAGCCCAAAGGGCGGTTAAGAGTAGTTACTAAATTTGCTAATGTAGAACCTGTTTTAAATTTAGAGCATAATGGTCATACTAGATTTAGATTTAGTCTTAATAGTAAGTATGTAATAGATACCTTTGAACATTTGACTGCTGATTTAGAGGAAAGAATTAAAGCAGCAGGTAAGATTCAAGAAGCTAATTATCCTTTAGGCTTTATTTTAGCTCCACTAATGATCTATGATGGTTGGCAAGAGGATTACTCTCAATTATTAAACCAACTCCAACAGGAGTTAGTAAATCCTCAAGATGAAAGATTGACTTTTGAATTGATTATGCATCGCTTTAGCACCCGCTCTAAGAATTTAATTGAAAAGAGATTTCCTAATTCTCAATTAGAGTTAAATAAAGATAAATATCACCATAAAGGTTTTGGGAAGTATGTTTATCCGGAAGAACAGGCTACAGAATTAAAAGAATTCATTACTGCTAAAATAAATGAATTATTCCCCAAAGCAGAAGTGGAGTACTTTACTTAAAAATAATTAGTTTTTAAGGGGTTGATGACAATTAATGAGTACAAAGCACTACGAATTATCTCGATTGCTTTTAAAGTACTAGCTGGTTTCGCATTATTATTTACTTTATTGGTTACTTTTGTTAATATAATCCAGAATCCTAACATGGGGCCACAAACTCATCCGAATCCAATTATCGCCTTTTTTAATACTTTATTTCCTATTCTATTTGGTCTATTCCAGAGTTTATTCTTATATGCTAGCAGTGAGTTGATTTTATTACTAATTGATATGAAGGATAATTTAGAAGATATAAATCATAAATTATAATAGTGTCAGTAGTGAGTGTGAGGAATGAGTGACTGTAAACTCACACTCATTCCTCACACCCACACATATTATTTTAAGATTTCCTCTATTTTCTTTTCTATTTCCTGCCAAGTATGCACTCGAGGAATTGCTCCTTCGTAATGGTGATTATGATCCATATCCATTAAAAACACAGGAATTTCTAATTCCTTAATAGCTAGTAGATTCTTTAACTTATCATCAACAAATGCTTCTACATCTTCTTGCTGACAGCTAGCAGCTTTATCTTGACTGTGAATTAGTTTATCAAAGGGGATTTCGTGTTCTGCTAACCACTGCCGAGTTACATCATTATATCTCTCTTCTCGAGCAGTAATTAAAATAATCCGATTACCTTGTTTTTGTAAGTTAGTTAAAACCTCTTTAGCTTTAGTATAAGGACTTACTTGTCCGAAGATTTTTCCACCTTCTGTTTCCATAAACTCCTCTATCTCTTCTAACTGAAGATCATAAGCTTTTGTAAAGTCATAAACTTGTTTCTTTTTTTCTTCTAAATCGAAATAATTACAGATCCGCTGGTGCCAGATATTAGCACTGCCTTTACCTTCATCAGTTAAAACAGCATCAATATCAAACCCAAGTACATGTCCCATTATATCCCTCCAATTAAGCTGCTGATTCTCTCTCTTGTTCTTTAGTAAGCAATAGATTAAGTGCTGCCTCGGCTGCTTGTAAATGTTTAGCATCGGGTTCAACAGTAGTGAATCGCTGGACTAAAAAGGGAATTGATAATAATCTGTCGGGGATAAATAATAATAATTCATAAGCTACCCCTAATAATAATAGAGTTTGAGCATACAGGTTAAACCCTAATCCAAAATATTCTATAACAAAGGTTAAAATTAGATATAAGGCTATTAAATTAGTTCCACATCGTCTAGCTAGACGAGAATGAGAGGCTATATCACTATTAAACTCGGATTGATAGTAATTAACTGCTTTATGCTCTGCTCCATGGAATTTAAAGACTTCCTGGAATACTGTATGGCGTAAAGTGATTAATAAGACCACTAATAACCCCCAATAAAAGATTGAGGGTAGAAAGAAGATGCTATTGACCACTTGATTACTGCTAGCAGGATATAAAATAAAGTAAGTTTCTAAAGCAATATCAGCAGATATTAATAACAAAATAGGCCAAAAACGTTTAGGCTGACTAGCAGCTTCTTTAAAGAAAAAGTACAACGAGAATAAAAGACTAAAAACCCCTCTTAAAATAGGAATCTTTTTGGCTAATTGATACAATTTATTATCAGCTAAGGCATTACTACCTACTTGATAGACTAGTCTTTCTTCTTGATAATAAGCTTTCACAGAGTAGTGTTCTCCAAATAAAGCTACCCCATTTTTATAGGCTCGACCTCCAATGCGCATAAATTTCACCCCCAACTATTAAATAGTGTATTCTTTTTATCCTTAGATGTCAACAATGATTTAGTAAGATAAATTTATTTCTTGATATTATTTAGGTAAATTGATATAATATAGGCACAATCAAATAATTAAGCTAGGGGTGCCTTAGATGGCTGAGAGGAGTTTAACTCCAACCCTGTAACCTGACCTAGGTAATACTAGCGTAGGGAAGCTGGTAATAAAGATAATTATGTACCTCTGGGGGCTTCCTTACATTTATAGGGAAGCCCCCTTTTTTTAATTAAACAACAATATATATCTTATAATTATTCACCTGAATGAAAGGAGGGTAGAGATGAAAATAACTTTAAATGGAGAAGAGGAAACATTAGAAACAGAAATTTCATTAATTGATTTTCTAACTGCTAGAAATTTAGATCCGGATAAGCTAGTAATAGAATATAATCAAGAAATAATTTCCCGAGAAGAATGGGCCAACATTACTTTACAAGATGGAGACCAATTAGAAGTATTAAGGTTTGTAGGAGGAGGATGTTAATATGTCTGATAAGCTAATTATAGGTGATAAGAAGTTAGAGAATAGGTTATTTACTGGAACTGGTAAATTTGCTGACCAAAATTTAATTCCAGAAACAATTGAAGCTGCTGGATCACAAGTGATCACTATGGCTTTAAGAAGAGTTAATTTCGATACACCAGAGGAGAATGTAATTAACTATATTCCAGATGATTGCATTTTATTGCCTAATACATCTGGAGCCAGGACTGCTCAAGAAGCAGTTAGAATTGCTAAGCTTGCTAGAGCTGCTGGGTGTGGAAATTGGATCAAAATAGAAGTAATATCTGATAATAAATATCTGCTTCCAGATAACCAAGAAACAATTAAAGCTACAGAAATATTAGCCGAAGAAGGTTTTGTGGTACTGCCTTATGTAAGTCCTGATCTTATGGTAGCTAAAAAACTAAAAGAAGCAGGAGCAGCAGCAGTAATGCCTTTAGGAGCTCCTATTGGTTCTAATCGAGGTCTTAAAACTAAAGAACTAGTTAGGATTTTAATTGATGAAATTGACTTACCAATTGTCGTTGATGCAGGTATTGGAAAGCCATCACAAGCTGCAGAAGCTATGGAAATGGGAGCTGATGCTGTACTTGTAAATACTGCTATTGCTACTGCTAATGATCCAGTAGCTATGGGTAAAGCTTTTAATCAAGCTGTTCAAGCAGGAAGACATGCTTATTTAGCTGGAACAGGAAGAGTTAAGGATGAGGCTTCAGCTTCTTCACCACTAACAGGATTTTTAGGTGAGTAATATGACTTTTTATAATACCTATACTCAATTTAAAGACTTCTCTTTTACCAGTTTTTTCAATCAAGTAACAGCAGCAGATGTAGAAGAAACTCTAGAAAAAGATAATTTAAACAAAAAAGATTTTTTAACCTTATTAGCTCCAGCGGCTAGTGATTATTTAGAAGAGATGGCTCAGTTGGCCCATCAATTAACGGTACAACACTTTGGTAAAACTATGACCCTATATGCTCCACTTTATGTGGCAGATCATTGTGTCAATCAATGTGCTTATTGTAGTTTTAGTGTTACTAACGATTTCAAACGTAGTAAATTAGACTTAGATCAAGTAGCTAAGGAGGCAAAACTTCTTGTTAAGAAGGGCATGAAAAATTTACTGATCTTAACTGGTGAATCAAGACAACATGCTCCTATTTCTTATTTGAAAGAAGTTATTGAGGTACTTAAAGATTATTTTCCTTCTTTAGCAATAGAAATCTATCCCTTAAAAGTTGAAGAATATGAAGAATTAATTGCTGCAGGAGTGGATGGTTTAACCATTTATCAAGAAGTGTATAATGAAGAGATATATGATCAAGTACATATTACAGGACCAAAAAAGAATTATCAGTTTAGGCTAAATGCTCCTGAGAGAGGTTGTCAAGCTGGAATGAGAAAAGTAAACATTGGTGCTTTATTAGGACTTTCTGATTGGCGCCAAGAAGCTTTTTTTGCTGGATTACATGCTCAATATTTGCAGAACAATTATTTAGAAGCTAAAATCAGTCTATCTGTTCCTAGATTACAACCCCATCTAGGTAATTACCAACCTAATTCAATTGTTGATAACCAGAGCTTAGTTCAGATTATGTTAGCTTATAGATTATTTTTACCACGAGTAGGAATTAATATTTCAACTCGAGAAAGTGCTCAACTGAGAAATGATCTATTGCCTTTAGGAGTTACTAAACTATCAGCTGAATCATCTACAGCAGTAGGTGGCTATACGCAAGAGACAGAGACAAAACAATTTGCTACCTCTGATAATAGAAAAGTAAGCCAAATAAAAAATATGTTAACACAAAAAGGATATCAACCTGTCTTTAAAGATTGGCAACGGATTTAATGGAGGATAAAAAAATAAATCAGTTTGAAGAATCTTTACAACAATCATTAACCACAGAGCAATTAGATGAAATTCAAGGGGTAACTATTGGTATTGGTGGGGCAGGAGGTTTAGGATCTAATTGTGCCTTTAATCTAGTTCGCTCTGGCTTTAAGAATTTTGTGATTGTTGATTTTGATATTATTGAATATTCTAACCTAAATCGTCAGTTTTATTTTAGAGATCAAGTAGGAGAAAAGAAGGTAGCAGCACTCAAAAAGAATCTATTACAGATCAACTCTGACTTGAATTTAGAGATTAAAGATACAAAGGTAACTTCTCAGAATACAGCCCAACTATTTACTTCTTGTGACATAGTAGTTGAAGCATTTGATCAAGTAACAAGTAAGAAATTATTAGCAGAAAAATTTATGAACTCTAATAAACTGCTCGTGTCAGCTGCTGGTTTAGCTGGCTGGGGAGAGGGAGATGACATAAAAACTAAAAGGGTTAAAGAGAATTTCTATTTAGTAGGTGATTTAGAAACTGAAGTAAGTGAAGAAGTTCCACCTATGTCTCCTAAAGTTAATATTGCTGCTGCTAAACAGGCTGATATTATATTAAATTATGTATTGGAGGGAAAGTAAAATGTTGAATACTGATTTATACTGTATTACTGCTGAAAAGTATTCGTTAGGCAGAAGCAATATCGAGGTAGTAAAGGAAATGTTAGAGGCTGGAATAGAGATCATTCAGTATCGAGAAAAAGAGAAGAAGATGCTTTATAAATATCAAGAGTGTAAAAAGTTACGTGAACTAACTACTCAAGCAGGAGCTAGTCTAATTATTAATGACGATGTAGATTTAGCTTTAGCAGTTGAAGCTGACGGAGTCCATATTGGTCAAGAGGATCTACCAGTTAAAGAAGTAAGAAATCTGTTAGGGCCAGACAAGATTATTGGTCTATCTACTCATTGTCCTGAGCAAGCTCAAGCTGCCCAAGAGATGGAAGCAGATTATATAGGAGTTGGCCCTATCTTTGAGACAGATACCAAAGGAGATGTTTGTGACCCAGTTGGTTTAGAGTATTTAGAGTATGTAGTAAAAAATATTGATCTTCCTTGTGTAGCAATTGGAGGAATTAAAGAACATAATGTAGATCTGGTAAAGGATATAGGGGCCAACTACATTTCTATGGTAACAGAAATTGTAGGTGCCAAAGATATAAAAGAAAAAATTAGAAGTATTAGAGAAAGAATATAATATTAAAATCATTGATCAGTGTGAGTGTGAGTGAAGTCAAATTCAACAAATTATTTGAATTCTACTCACACTGATTCTCACACTTACACTGACTTATTTAAGTAATTTCAGTTAATATATCTAAGAGAATATCAGACCGATTAGCTGACATAATATGAATCCCCTCAATTAAATCATAAGCTTCTTGTAAAAACTGATTAGAGATTTCAACTCCTTTTTTAACTCCTTGCCCCTTCATTTGTTCTAATACTGAAGAAGGGATTTCAACTC
Organism: Halanaerobaculum tunisiense; assembly: GCF_054657635.1. Lineage (NCBI taxonomy): Bacteria > Bacillati > Bacillota > Clostridia > Halanaerobiales > Halobacteroidaceae > Halanaerobaculum > Halanaerobaculum tunisiense. The sequence goes on along the minus strand of NZ_BAAHYI010000009.1, from coordinate 66,696 downwards.
CTGGTACATTACCATCTAAGTACTGAGCCATCTTATAGCTGGTTAGTGGTAAGACCCCAATTAAGATTGGTACCTCTAAATGATTAGTCTTAGTTAGAAACTCTTCTAGCAATTCAAAGTCATATGCTGGTTGAGTTTGAATAAAATCAGCTCCAGCGGCGACTTTAGTTTCTAATCTCTCAATCTCTTCATCTAAATCATCAGCACCTAGGTTTCCAGCTGTAGCTACTGTCAAATCAGTAACACCTGTTAATTGATTATCATTAGTATCAGCCCCTTGATTTAATTTCTGGACTGTATCAATGACTCCTATTGAATTGGTATCAAAAACTGGGCTAGCTTGGGGATGATCTCCTTGAGTAGGATCATCGCCTGTAATAGCTAAGATATTATTAATTCCTAGTTTAGAAGCTCCTAGCAATTCTCCTTGTAAAGCTATAATATTTTTATCCCGACAAGTAACATGAGGAATAACCTCTAATCCAGTTTCTTCTTGAATAAAGTGGCCGGCCATAATAGAGCTCATCTTCATTTTAGCCATTGGTGAATCAGTTACATTAACTGCATCAACTTTTCCTTTTAAATCCTGGGCTACTTGGAACATTGTCTTACAATCTGTTCCCTTAGGTGGAGTAAGTTCTGCTGTAATAATAAAATCTTTATTAGTTAATTTATTTTTTAATAACATACTCAATTCTCCCTTCGCAATGTTAGTTTATAATTGATAGTTGAAATCAAGATTAACATTTTTAAAATGTTTTAACTGTAAATTATCAATTCTCAATTAGTTTGGTCGCTTGTTTAACTGCTTCTACTGCATTAGCAGCATAGCCATCAGCCTCTATATTAGTAGTATAATCTTCTGTAACAACTGCTCCGCCTAATAAAACTTTAGTCTGGGGAGCTACTTCTTTAAGTTTAGTTGTGATTTCTTCCATACGGGGCATAGTAGTAGTCATTAAAGCACTCAAACCAACGACATCCACTTCTGGTTTACTAGCCTGATTGATTATTTCCTCTGTAGGAACATCTTTTCCTAAATCAATGACCTCAAAACCGTTATTTTGGAGCATAATCTTAACAATATTCTTCCCAATATCATGAATATCTCCCTTAACGGTAGCTAAGAGGATAGTACCTAAATTTTTTTGTTGATCTGCTTCAGCCAACAGGGGTTTTAGCTTAGAAAATGCCTGCTGCATTGTTTCGGCTGCCATCATTAACTGAGGTAAGAAATAAGTTCCTGCGTCATATTTATTACCTACTTCTTTAATTCCGGGGATCAAAGCCTGATTAACAATTTCTAAAGCAGAGCAGTTCTCTAAAGCTAGTTCTAGTTGCTTATTTATATTATCTTTAGCCCCTTCTAATACAGACTGGTGGATCTGAGTTACTAGATCACTATCTTCTGGATCATTTTCCTGGGCTGGATCTTTAGTTGTATCTGTTGGTTGATTAGTATAGGCACTTAAATATCTATCTCCGGCAGGATCACGATTTACTAATAAGTCACTAGCTTTTAAAGTAGCCTGCATAGCTTGACTAGTAGGATCCATAATAGGAGCATTTAATCCAGCTTGAATAGCCATAGCTAAATAGGTGGTATTGACTTGTTCTCTAGCTGGTAGACCATAGGAAATATTACTCACTCCTAATACTGTAGCTACTCCTAACTTCTCTTTAATCAACCGAATAGCCCGGATTGTTTCTTGGACTTTATCCTGTTCAGCACTAGCTGCTAAAGCTAAAGTATCAATCCAGATGTCTTTTCGCCTGATCCCAATTTCTTGAGCTTGCTGAACAATTTTTTGAGCGATCTCTAACCGTCCTTCAGCAGTGGAGGGGATCCCATCTTCATCTAAAGTCAATCCTAAAACTGCTGCTCCATACTTTTTAGCTAAAGGTAAGATTTTATCCAAACTATCTTGTTCACCAGTTACGGAATTGATTAGTGGTTTCCCAACAACTTGTTGGAGTCCTGCTTTTAAGACTTCTTGATCAGTTGTATCAATAGAGACAGGTATATCAGCTACATTATGGACTGTTCCCAGGGCCAACTTCATTGCCTGCGCTTGATCAATTTCAGGTACCCCAACATTAACATCTAAGATATCCGCTCCAGCTTTTAGTTGTTGAGTAGCTTCTTGGGCCACAAGCTCCATATTTTGCTTAGCTAATTGAGTGGATAATTCATCGCGACTAGTAGGATTAATCCGTTCGCCAATAATCCGCGTCGGTAGATTATCACTAATAGTTACCGTCTTACTCCGGCTAGCTAATTTAGCTTCTGTAGAAGTCGTCCTTTTTTTAGGTTTAACTTCTGTTACTTGCTCTTTAACTAATTTTATGTACTCCGGAGTAGAACCACAACAACCACCAATTATATTTGCTCCAGCCGCTATAAAGTCAGAAATATAATCGGCCATTTCCGCAGCTGACATAGGGAATACAGTTTCATTATTTTCATCTAAGATTGGTAAGCCAGCATTAGGCTGAACACACAGAGGAAGATCGGTATGTTGGCCCATAGCTTCTATAATATCAACTAACTTAGCAGGACCTAAACTACAGTTAACCCCTATTATATCTGCTCCTAGCGCTGTAAAAACAGTAACTGCTGTCTCAGGGTCTGTGCCTGTCATTGTCTTTAGCTCTTCTTCATAAGTTAAGTTCACAATAACAGGAAGGGAGGTGGTCTCCTTAACAGCAATCACAGCTGCTCTTGCTTCCTGTAGGTCAGTCATTGTTTCAATATTAATCAGATCAGCTCCAGCTTCTGCTAGAATCTGGGCTTGGTGGGCGAAAGCATCATAAGCTTCTTGAAAGGATAGTTCCCCAATTGGTTCTAGTAATTTACCAGTTGGCCCAATAGAGGCTGAAATAAAGGCTTCACTAGCTACTTCTTGGGCCAACTTAACTCCTTGGCGATTAATCGCCTTAATTTGGTCTGCTAATCCATACTCAGCTAACTTAAATCTATTGGCCCCAAAAGTATTAGTCTGGATTAGATCGCTACCTGCTTGGAGATAACTCTGATGGATCTCTTGTAGTACTTCCGGGTTGATTAAATTAAGTTCTTCAGGGCAATCGCCTACCTGAAGTTCTTTCTGTTGTAGTTCGGTACCTAAGGCACCATCTAATACTAAAATCTGTTCTTCTAATTTATCTACTAGACTACTCATCTACTATATACTCCTTTCGTTATTAAAATTCAGAATTGACAATTGATAATTGAGAGTTAAAAACCATTTTTTATAAAATTTTGGTTGTAAATATATTTATAAATTTGATGTTATTAGTTTAATTATCAATTATCAATTCTCCATTTTCAATTATCAATTATTATAAATACAACTTTCCAATTCACAATTCCTACAATCAAAATCACAACCTGCCTGCTCAGTTTCTTCTACTCCTAAACCAATCAAGGCTGTGATTGATTTTTGGGGTTGTAATAAAAAACTTTGGTTAGTAGTAATCCCTAAATTTGCCCCGGCTAATAAATTAAGTAGTTGGGGCTGGATATCCAAAGTGGAATCTCCGTAGCCTGGGCTATACCTCATAGTTAAATAGGGCAGGTCTCTAGCTAGAGCCTCTTGTTTAATCTTATGAGTTAATTGATTAGCTGCCTCTTCTACTGCCACTGAACCAATGGCATCTAAAGTAGTTGCTTTAGTAAGTTGGCCCTGAGCAAAGAGTTGTTCTACTTTCTTTTCTATTTTATCGCCAATAGTTACTGCTAAGAGAGCAACTGCTTCTTGGTTAGCTAATAAGTCAGCTATATCCTGGCTTTGAAAAGTAAGTTTTCCTTGCGCCAGATTGACTTTAGCTTGGTTAATCTCTATTTTTTCTAAGATGATATACTTTCCTCTAGGTTCTAATAAAGGCCTAGCATAATCTATAGTATTAACAATCATACTTTCTATTTTGGGACTTGATTCAGTCTGTTCTTGGTAACCTAACTCTTGTTTTACATCTTCTGTAGGAATTTTAACTGTTATCTTTTGGCTAATAATTAACCCCTCCATTAAAAAAACCTCTTCTGCTGAGAGAAGAGGAGTTATCATCTTCCCTTATCTCTCAGAATTACCCTGCAGGAGTTGGCACCACTGTAGTATTTTAAAGTTTAAGTTTAAGGCTGAGTTTAAGCAATAATACTTCTGGCTCAAACTTAATCTTAAGCTCAAACTAAAATTTACTACTGGTTGCCGGGCTTCATCGGGCCAGTCCCTCCACCTCTCTGAATAAGGAATAAATTTTATTTAATTATTATCCACAAGTATAACATCAAATTTAAAATTTGTCAAAATAAAATTTTTTTCAGATACTTAATGCAATTTTTATTTGTAATTTATTTTAATATATATTAAAATAAAAATATGAGAATTAAAATTGGAAAGGAGTTATTAGCATGCAAGGAAAAATACTAGAAATAGAAAATAAAGAAGAAACTATAAAAGTTATGAAGGCTCTTAGTTCAGAATCAAGAATAAACATTTTAGAACTTTTAAACAGCCATGAAATGAACTTAAATGAAATTTCTAATAAGTTAGATATGCCACCATCTTCAGTTACTGTTAATATAAAAAAATTAGAAGAAGCTGGATTAATTAAAGCTCATTATAAACCAGGTAGTCATGGATCACAAAAGTTATGTTCACGCACTTATGATAGTATTTTGATTAGATTTTTAGACTCGAATGTTAATTTTAATGCTAATCTTGTCAAAGTATCAATGCCAATTGGTAATTATAAGGACTTTGATATTAAACCTTCTTGTGGAATAGCTACTAAAGAGGGATATGTAGGTATCCTTGATGATGAAAGGTCTTTTTTTGAACCAGAACATAGTAATGCTCAATTACTATGGTTTGAACAAGGATATATAAAATATAAGTTTCCTAATAATTTACCTGCTAATTCTACTACTAAGAAATTAGAATTAAGCATGGAGATCTGTTCTGAAGCTCCTGGTTTTAATAAAGAATGGCCTTCTGATATTACAATTTGGATTAATGGCATTGAGGTAGGAACTTGGACTTGTCCTGGTGACTTTGGTGAAAAACGGGGCAAACTAAATCCTAATTGGTGGAATGCAGGATTAACTCAATATGGTTTATTAAAAGTGTGGACAATAGATGATACAGGTACATATATTGATGGCAAACAAATATCAAAGAAGAAAATATCAGACTTAGATATTCAAGAAAACAAATTTATTAATTTCAAAATAGGAGTTAAAGAAGATGCTAGAAACGTTGGTGGAATCAATCTTTTTGGGAGTAAATTTGGTAATTATGAACAAGATATTATAATGCGTTTGCATTATGCTTATAAGGATTAATTATTAATTCTTTACTAGATTATAGATTTTATTTATGATCTAATAATATTTTTTATTTTAATATTTACTAAACTTAGTTGAGGTGGTGATTTAATGAAAATTAATAAAGAAAGATTTGGGAAATTAAAAAATGGAAGAGAAGTATTTAAATACAAATTAATAAATAAAAAGATAGAAGTGGATATACTTAATTATGGGGGGGGATTATAACAGGAATTTATACTCCCGATAAGGAAGGCAAAATGGAAAATGTAGTTTTAGGTTTTGATAATATAACTGCTTATGAAGAAAAGTCACCTTATTTTGGAGCTATAATAGGTAGACATGCAGGAAGAATAGCCAATGCAGAATTTACTTTAAATGAAAAAGTATATAAATTAGCTCAAAATGATGGTCAGAATAATCTCCATGGTGGATTAATTGGTTTAGATAAAAGAATCTGGGAGGTAACAGAATTAGAAAGTGGAATAGAACTAACTTATTTTAGTCCTCATTTAGAAGAAGGTTTTCCTGGAAAGGTAGAATTTAAAGTAAGATATTTATTACAGAATAATAAATTAATTATAGAATATAGCGGTAAACCTGATAGAGAAACTATTATTAATTTAACTAACCATACCTATTTTAATTTGTCAGGAGCTACTAAAAGAGATATATTAGATCATAAATTAAAGCTTAAATCTAACAAATTTATTTGTCTAGATGAAAATTCAATTCCTACTGGGGAACTAAGAGAAGTAGTAAATACCCCCTTTGATTTTAGAAAATTAAAACCAGTGGGTAAAGATATAGAAGCAGATTATGACCAACTGGAATTTACAGGGGGCTATGATCATCCTTTTGTACTAGACGAAGGAAAAGAAGGTATAATGCTTAAGGATGAAAAATCTGGTAGAGCTTTAAGTATTTCAACTGATCAGCCTGCTGTTGTCTTTTATTCAGGGAACTACCTTCAAGATGAAGGTGAATTAAATACTGGAGTGGAAGCTAAAAAAAGGTTGGCCCTTTGTTTAGAAACACAAGACTATCCAAATGCTATAAACACAAATAGTTTTCCTAATAAAGTATATGATGAGGAAAATAAATATAGAGCAAAAACAAAATATAAGTTCTATATTGATTAAAATAAGTTAATTCGAGTATTAATCATAAAGTGTTTTTTAGAAGTTAGTTAAGGATATGAGAAATAAGTGGTTATAGCAATATTAAGGTATTAGTAAAGTATTGGGAAAGTTTTCTTGACAAGTTAATATAATTTATTTATAATAATACTAAAGAAAATAATAAATATTAAACAAAGATTATTCAAAGCTATTTTAAATGGATATTAAGTATATATAATCAATATTATAATTCATTAATAGCAAAGGAGAGTTGTTTTCTTATTTATTAAGTAGATTTTAATTTTTATTTCAATTATTTTTAGAAAGATTTAAATTTATATTAATAAAAATTTAAATCTTTACTAACATGAGAAATATAAGCAGATAACAGCTATATCATGATACTAAAAATTAAATATATTTATAATTATAAGTATAAGAAATAAGTGGTTATAAGTCTATAATAAATGATAAGCCCCCACTATATCTATTTTTAAGATATTGGTGGGGGCTATCTTATTTTGTTAACTTTATTTAGTAGATTAATTAAGTGGTGAAAGCCAAATAATAAAAAAGTAAAGGAGAGTGAGTGTATTTATTATGTTTGAAAAACTTAAGTATCCAAGACCTCAATTTGTAAGAGAAAATTGGATGGACTTAAATGGAGAATGGGAATTTTCCTTTGATGAAAAAGATGAGGGATTATTAAAAGGAAAGTTTTTAAATGATGAATTTTATGATATGAAAATAAAAGTTCCGTATAGCTATCACACTAAAAAATCAGGAATAAATAAAAATAAGGATTGTAATATAGTGTGGTATAAAAGAGATATAGAATTAGATTATAAAAGAGATAAGAGATATATCTTGAATTTTGGAGCTGTAGATTATAAATGTGATATATGGATAAATGAGAAACATGTAAAAACACATATAGGAGGACATACTCCATTTAATGTTGATATCACTAATTATGTAAAAAAAGGTAATAATAAAATTATAATAAGAATAGAAGATAATAATTCTTGTGACCAACCAATAGGTAAACAGTCATGGAAAGAAGATAATTTCTTATGCTGGTATACAAGAACTGTTGGCATCTGGCAATCAGTATGGATAGAAGAAGTTGGAGAGGTATATCTAACAGATATAAAAATGACCCCCGATATAGATAATTCATCATTGAATCTTGATGTGTTTATAAGTGATGATGAAGAAGTGACTTTAGTAGGTGAAATCTACTTTGATGATAAGATTGTAAATAAATTTTCAACAACTTTTAAATCAAAGAGAGCTAAATTAACATTAGATATAAGCTCTAAAGCCCCACACTTTAGACTTCATTATTGGAGTCCAAGTAATCCTAATCTTTATGATATAAAATTTAAACTATATAAAGATGAAGAATTAATTGACGAGATAGATAGTTATTTTGGGATGAGAAAAGTAGAATCTATAGGTAAAAAAATATACTTAAATAATCGAGAGTTTTATCAAAAGTTAGTATTAGACCAAGGTTATTTTAAAGATGGAGGTATGACAGCAACACCTGAAGAATTGAAAAATGATGTGATGAAAATCAAGGAGATGGGCTTTAATGGAGTTAGAAAGCATCAAAAGATAGAAGATAATAGATTTATGTATTTATGTGATGTGATAGGGCTTGTAATGTGGGCAGAGATGCCGAGCTCATTTGAGTATAGTCATGTAAGTAATGAGAATGTAACTAAAGAATTATATTCTTTTGTAAGTAAGCACTATAATAATCCATCTGTAATAGTTTATACTCTTTTGAATGAATCATGGGGAATAAATGAAGTATTTACAAATGAAAAACAGCAAAATTTTGTAAATGCATTAGTGCATTTAACTAAATCATTAGATGATACTCGGTTAGTAGTTGGAAATGATGGTTGGGAACATACTATAACTGATATATTAACTATACATGATTATAACTCTGATGAAGAAATTATGAAAGAAAGATATAAAAACATGGAAAGAGTAGTGGATGGATCACCAGCCAAGACAAGTGTTAGAAGATGTTATAGTGAAGGTTATTCATATAACGATAACCCAATAATAATAAGTGAGTATGGTGGAGTTGCTTATCAAACAAGTATAGATAATGATGAACAAAATTGGGGGTATGGAGATAGATTAAAAGACAACAAGCAAGTAATAAATAAAATAAAAAAATTAACAGAAGTTGTTATGGATATAAACTATGTTTGTGGATTTTGTTACACACAATTATCAGATGTAGAACAAGAAGTAAATGGATTGCTAGATCATAATCATGAATATAAATTTGATCCGAATAAAATAAGAGAAATTTTAGAATATAAACATAATTTAGGTTTTACATTTGAGTAAAATAGATATGAAAATTTAGCTTTATAGTTTTGAATCCATTGTAGATATCCTTTTTAGAAATTTTAAAAAGAAAGTTCCGATTTTTGTATAATTGAACATAACAAGAAATTAGATAGGAGGAATATTTTTATGGAGAGTCAAGTAGTAAAAGAAGATACTCCATTAAGTAAAAAGGAATATTTTGCATATTTTTCTTATGGTTTCGGTCAATGTCTCAGTTTTGGGTTAGTTAGTACTTTTCTAATGTATTTTTATACTGATATATTAGGAATATCTGCCTTAGCTGGAAGTACTATATTTTTTGTAGCTAGAGCATGGGATGCAGTAAACGATCCTATGGTAGCTAGCTTTATGGATACTAGAAGAACTAAAGAGGGGAAATTTAAAGGGTATCTAAAATATGTACCTATACTTATATTAATTTCAACCATATTGTGTTTTATATCTCCTGATATATCACAGCTAGGTAAAATTATATATGCTGGATTATCATATATTTTATGGGGGACACTATATACTATGTCAGATATACCATTTTGGTCATTATCTGCAGTGATGACGAAAAAATCTGAAGAAAGGACTAGATTAGTTACAGGTGCAAATTTAGGTGTTTTTGCAGGAATGGGTATGGCAAGTGTAATATTACCTCCTTTAGTAGATACATTAGGTCAAGGAAATTCATATAGAGGATATTTATATGCAGTAGTAACCATAATGCTATTAGCTTACTTATTTATGTTATATGGTTATAAGCATATAACTGAAAGAGTAGAACCAACAAAAGAATCAAGAAAGATAACACTTAAAGATGTATTTGAAACTTTAAAGAGTAATAAGTATATGTTTAAGATTTTATCAATATTTGGCCTAAATATATTTATGAATATAGTCCAAAATATTATAAATTATTTCTTTATATATAATATGGGCAATCCAAATCTTATGAGTATATTTGGAATTATAGGGACTGGTAGTGCATTAGGCTTTTTCTTAATCCCGCCTTTAACTGAAAAATATAGCAAAAAAAGTGTATTATCAGCAATATTAATATTTGATATAGTTCTAAGAGTAGTATTTTTTAGTGTAGGATATGAGAGCACAATCTTTATAATGATAATGGTGGCTATAACACAATTCTTATATGCAGCAACAGCACCAATAATATCTGCTATGTTAGCAGAGACTATAGAATATTCTGAAGTTAAGACAGGAAATAGATGTGAGGCAATTGTATTTTGTGGTCAAACTTTTATAGGAAAATTATCTGTAGCATTAGCAGGTGGTTCTACAGGAATAATCCTTTCTATAATAGGTTATGTTCCTGATACAGCTCAGACATCTGAAACATTACTAGGATTATTTGTAGCTATATCTATATTGCCAGCAGTAGGTTCATTATTAAGATTTATTATATTATCAACATATGAATATACTGAAGAGGACTTCAGAAAAAACTTAGAAATATTAGAAAAAAGAAAGTCTAAAGAAAAAAGTATTTAATGCATAATGGTTATAGTACTTAAAACTATGGGGATATCCCACATAGTTTTAAGTACTAACAATTCCATTTAAGAATTTTAATAGCTGTAGTTGAATATTTAAAGCTAGATCTCCATAACCTGGACTATAGCACATAGTTAAATAGGGCAGATCTCTATTTTTAGCATGTTGTCCAATTAATGAGGAGTTGTCATCTTCCACTTTAATATTTGTCAAAAAGACGTATAAATTTTTAATAAGTTTATAAATATAATTACTAGCATAGAAAAATAAGGAGTAAAGAATATGGCTAGTGACAAAGAAGAAGTAAAGAAAAAGATAGAAGCAAACTATAGATTCAATTTTATAGTTAATGTATTAGATGGGGCTTTTTATACGTTAGGCTTAGGGATTATTTCAGTTAATACTATCTTACCATTATTTGTGCGCCAGTTAACTGAGTCTAAGTTTTTGATCAGTCTAATTACAGCTATTTTAATGTTTGGGACTACTGTTCCTCAACTATTATCTGCTAAATGGACAGCAAAGTTAAACAAAAAGAAAAAATCAGTTTTGATATTAGGAGCTTTACAACGAATTCCCTGGCTCTTATTAGCTATCTTAACCTTTCTGTTAGGTAAAGAATATGAGCTTTGGCTATTGTTAGGATTCTTTCTTTTATGGTTAATCCATAATCTCTTTGCCGGGTTAGTTGGCCCGCCGTGGTTTGATTTAGTAGCTAAAGTAATCCCCCAGGAAAGAAGAGGGCGTTTCTTTGGCTATCGTACCTTTTTTAGTAGTTTATTAGAAGTTTTAGGTGCCCTAGGAGCAGGTTATATAATAAAACAATTTAATTTCCAACTAGGATTTTCTATTTTATTTGGAGCTACCTTTATAGCAATGATGATTTCTTATCTAGCTTTAGTATTTGTTAAAGAACCTAGTTACCCAGTGGAGAATCAAATAGATAGCTTTAAAGAGTATAAGTCTCGATTGCTTTCTATTCTCAGGAAAAATATTAACTACCGTAATTTCTTATTTGGAGCAATACTAATCCAATTTATTGGTATGGCTAATGGATTATTTACAGTAGCTGGGATAGAAAGATTAAATCTTGACTCTGGAGCAGCCAATAAAACAGTTGCTATATTTACTGTCTTGTTAATCTTAAGTAAGAGCTTAACTAATATAGCCTGGGGTTATCTAGGTGATAAGTATGGACATAAGTTAGTTATTTTATTTGCTAGTGTCTTTAACGCTCTAGGAGTCTTGCTAGCTTTTTTCGCTAACCAACTGTTTTCATTTTATCTAGTTTTTATTCTGACTGGTATAGCTTTAGGAGGAATTAGCGTTTCCTCTTTAACTATCATAGCTGATTTTTGTGCTACTCCTGAGGAGAGAACTATTTATGTAGGTCTGACTAATACAGTAGTAGGATTAGTGGTAGCCATTATCTCTCTAGGAGGAGGCTTGCTAGCAGATATAGTAAACTATAAAGTAGTTTTTGGAATTTCCTTTGTGATGATTATCTGTGGTATATTATTTTTAACTTTTAAGGTAATAGATCCACGATTTAACAACGAATTTAATTAATATTTAGATAGCGTAAAAAAGTATAGATAGTTTCACTCAAAAAAATAGAAAAAAGCCTCTCTTTGATAAGGTATTGTTAACCACATTGAATTAGAAAAAATCTTATATATCCGAAAAGAAGATTTTAGTAAGTTAATATCCGATAATGATAGGCATAAGTCCATCTCCATTATGAAATTTATTTTATATTTGCTTTTAATTGCTTGTATAATAGTTTATTTTGCGGATAAATTAAAAATTAGAATAAGCTATTGTTTAAGGAGGGAAAGATAAATGGCTAAAGATATTGTCTCAACTATTCGCGATCGAGTTAGTATTCGAGACTATTCCCAGCAAATGATATCAGATGAAATAATTCAAGAGTTACTTGAATCAGCTCATTTTGCTCCTAGTGCAGGCAATTTGCAGCCTTGGGAGTTTTATGTAGTCAAAAACAAAGAAAAAATTCAAGAATTAGTTGCAGCTACTAATGATCAAGAGTGGATGGCTGATGCACCAGTTGTAATTACAGTCTGTGCTCGACCTGCTGTTTCAGCAAATAAATATGGAGATAGAGGTTCTGGTCTGTATGTGATTCAGGATACTGCTGCAGCAATTGAAAATATTTTGTTAACGGCTGAAGAATATGATTTAGGAAGTTGTTGGGTAGGTGCTTTTGACGATAATAGAGTAAAAGACATCTTAGGGATTAAGCAACAACTTTGGCCTGTGGCATTAGTTACTATAGGTTATCCACAAGAAAGAGTAACTGATGCTACTTCACGTCGTTCTTTAGATGATGTAACAACATTTATTAACTAGGAAGTGATATATAATGGGGTATAATGTAGACCATTACCGCCAGAAACTGTTACAGGAGCGAAAGAGAATTTTAAATCAGTTAGCTAATTTTGCTGAGAAGGGCTACGAAGGATTAACCAACGATCAACGCTATTCTACTGGTGAGCTTTCTAAATATGATAATCATCCTGCAGATACAAGTAATGCTACTTTTGAAAGAGAAAAGGATCTAGGTTTAAAAGATAATGCGCAAGTTATATTGGCAATGATTGATGATGCTTTAGAAGAAATAGAGACTGGGCAGTATGGTTTATGTGATTATTGTGGAGAAGAAATCAATTCTCAACGATTGGATGCTATCCCGTACAGTACAGTTTGTATAGAATGTAAAAGTCAGATTGAGGAACAAGAAGAGATTAGTGATCGACCAATAGAAGAAGGTACAGTAAATGATTACTTTGATACTGGAGGTCAGTTCAGATTAACAGATGCAACTGAAAATATTGCCTTTGATGGTGAAGATACCTGGCAGGCTTTAGCTTCTGTAGGTACATCTAATACTCCTTCTGATGTACCAGGAGCGAAGAATAATTTAGATAGCTATATTGATGCTGCTGAAAAAGAAGAACAACGGATTTATGAAGACAGGTTAGATAATTAATTTAATTGCCTTTTCTGATGATTTTCATCAGAAAAGGCATCTATATTATAGGATTATAGAATTTTTAAAGGAGAAACTTTTAGTAAATAGAATTATAAGCTAAGAGGTGGTTGAAATGAAATTTAATCCTGTGAAAGAGAAAAAAATATACGAAAAAATTATTGATCAAATTAGAGATATGATTTATCAAGGTAAGCTTAAAAAGGGAGATAAGCTTCCTTCTGAAAGAAAATTAACTAAATCTTTAAATGTAAGTAGAGCATCTTTAAGAGAAGCTTTTAGTGCTTTAGAAATGCTTGGTTTAATTGAAAGTAGGCATGGGGAAGGTACTTTTATTAAAGAAGATACGGGAGATAATTTTTTGAAACCTTTATCTTTACTTTTTATGTTAGAAGATAGTATGGAACAAGAGCTAGTTGAGTTAAGAAAAATAATTGAGATAAGGGGAGTAAAGTATGCTGTTTATAGAGCAAGTGATAGTGATTTGATTGAGTTAGAAAAGTATATAGAGTTAATGAAGAAAAATAGAGAAAATGAAAAAATTAGTCGCCAAGCTGATCGTAAATTTCATTATACATTATCTAAAGCAACAGGAAATAATTTAGTATGTAAATTTTTAAATTCTATTTCTGGAGTAATGGGAGTATATTTTGTTAATATTATGAAAAAAATATCAAGAGATGAAGATAAAAGTAACAAATGTATCAGACAACATACGAAAATTTATGAGGCAATAGTTCAAAGAGATGAGAAGTTAGCTCAAAAGGTAATGGAAGAACATTTAGATTGGGCAGAATCTTTATTAGATTTATAATTAATTACAGAGAAAATAATTATTTTATAAGCAAATAATTCGATCACAAAAAGGATAGATAGCGTAGAAAGTATAGGTGAATTAATCCCAAAATAGAAAAGAGCCTCTCTTTTTGATAAGGTATTGTTAACCAGACAAAACCAAAGAGAGACTCTTTATGAATAATATTATACAACAATTTGAGAAAAATATCAGCATTGAATTAGAAAAAATCTTATATATCCGAAAAGAAGATTTTAGTAAGTTAATATTCGAACAAGTAAATAGTAAATTAAAACAAAAGTTTGCTCAACCTGAGAATAATATATTGTCTGATTACTAAAATAGTTTGACAAGTTGGATGGAAAAGATTATAATATAAGTGAAATAAGTTAATAATAATAGGAAAGAAGTAGGAATGGGGAGTTTTATTTTTGCCTACTTTATTTTATTAATTAATAAAGTAGGCAAAAATAACATTACTATAGTGCTTATATTTTCGTTATAATTAATATAACTTACATAAGGCTTTATTATCGAGCAAAATTCCTCCTATTGGATCAAAAAAGATTGATTTTTTGCACATTTTATTCATTTAATTAATTAAGTTTTTTTATTAAAAAGTGAAGGAGGCTAATAAATGGTTTATAATCTTAGTAACATAAAGTAGTTAACTAATAAAAAGGATAAGATAGGAGAAATAATTTAATATAATTTAATAATCTTCTCCTTATCTATGCTATTAAATATTAAATAAGATAAGGGGGCAAGTTAAAATGAATATTTTTGCAATTGGATCATTTATATTTTTTACTGTTTTAGTTGCTGTTATTTCTTATACATTTACTAAAGAAGAAGATTTAGCTACTGAAGATGGATATTTTCTTGGTGGTCGAAGTTTAACTGGTTGGATGATTGGTGGTTCTTTAATGTTGACAAACTTATCTACAGAACAGCTAATAGGATTAAATGCCCAAGGATATACAGATAATATGTCTGTTATGGGTTGGGAAGTTGGCGCCTCAATAGCTTTAGTAATAGTGGCTTTTTATTTATTACCTAAATATCTAAAAGGGGGCATTACGACTATACCTGACTTTTTAGAAGAACGTTTTGATGCTGGAACTAAAAGAATAGTTACCATTTTATTTTTATTTGGATATGTATTTAATTTATTGCCACCTATTCTTTATACAGGTGCTAGAGGAATCAGTGGTATGTTTAATATTCCAGAAACATTAGGGGTTAGTCAGTGGACTGGATTATGGATTGCAGTCTGGGGAATAGGTATTATTGGTTCTATTTATGCTATTTTTGGAGGTTTAAAAGCTGTAGCCGTATCAGATACAGTAAATGGTATTGGATTATTTATTGGTGGTTTGGCTATTCCAGTCTTTGGGTTATCTGCTTTAGGTGATGGGTCTATTGTAGAAGGTTTTCAGACTATTATGCAAAATAATCCAGGAAAATTAAATGCTATAGGTTCATCATCAGATCCAGTACCATTCGGTACAATGTTTACTGGAATGTTACTAGTAAATCTATTTTATTGGGGTACAAATCAATCTATTATTCAAAGGGCATTAGGAGCTAAGAATTTAAAAGAAGGCCAAAAAGGAGTTCTTTTAGCAGCTGCTTTAAAGTTATTAGGACCTTTATTTTTAATATTACCAGGAATTATTGCTTTTAATATGTTTGGACCTGGTTTAGAACCAACTAATGCTTATCCTAAATTAGTTAATGCAGTAATGCCTGAGCCATTAGTAGGTTTCTTTGCAGCAGTATTATTTGGTGCCATTTTATCCTCCTTTAATTCTACATTAAATTCATCTGTAACATTATTCTCATTAAATATTATTAAACCTATTTTTAAACCAGATGCATCAGATGAAGAACTTGTAAGTTACGGAAAGTATATTGGTACAGCTTTAGCTTTATTTGCTATGACTTTAGCACCATTTATTGCTAAAATACCAAAAGGTTTCTTTCAGTATTTCCAAATTGTAAATGGTTTTTATAATGTACCAATCTTTACAATTATTATTGTTGGATATATAACAAAGAAAGTTCCAGCAATTGCAGCTAAAATTTCTTTAGGAATCTTTATCACTATTTATGGTTCAACACAATTGTTTTGGGATACAGGAATTCACTTTTTGCATATTTTAGCTATTTTATTTGTAGTTTGTTCCCTAATCATGATATTGATTGGAAAGTTCAAACCTCGTGACAAGGCTTTTGTTTTAGAAGATAAAGAAGCGGTTGACTTGACTCCTTGGGAAAAAACTTATATTGCAGGGGGATCTATAATTAGTGCTATGGTAGTAATTTATATTATATTCTCAAGTGTAGGGATTGCAGGTTAATAATAAAATTGGCTCTTGGTTAAAACTATAGTAATCTAGAAAGGCCAAGGGTTTTTATTATTGAGTGAATAAAAAAAGATATTAGCATCCCCTAAATTTTAGAAATAATACTAATTAGATGTTATAATAGTAGTAGTCTTTATTAATTAAAAAAGAAGGGGATATTTATGAATCAAAAAGTTAGTTTTGATTTAATGAAGCAATTAAATGTTTCATTAATTATGGAATGTATTAGAGAAAAAGGGCCAATTTCTAGAGCAGATATAGCTGAGATTACAGAATTAACTCCTGCTAGTGTATCTAAAATTACTAAGGAGTTAATGGATAAGAAATTTATTAAAGAAAATGGTTTAGGAAAGTCCAGCGGAGGAAGACCTCCTGTATTATTAGAGTTAAATCCTAAAGCAGGTTATATTATCGGGGTTAATTTAGGACCTGAAATCTTGGAAGTAATAATTACTGATTTAGAAGCTGAGATTTTAGTTAAGAATAATAAAGATTTAAATAATTTAGCCCAAGATTATGTACTAGATAAATTATTGGAATTAATTCAAAAAACGATTCAAGAAAGTGGCGTCAATAAAGAAGAAATTATAGGTATTGGTATGGCTGTCCATGGTTTAGTAAATAGTGAAACAGGAATTTCTTTATTTGCTCCGCATTATAAATGGACAAAAGTACCTATCGAAAAGATAGTAGAAGAAGAATTTAATATTCCTACCTTTATTGATAATGATGCTAGAGCTATGGCTTTAGGCGAACAATGGTTTGGGATTGCTTCTGGTTCAGATGATTTTATTACTATTAATGTAGGCAATGGTATTGGTTCAGGGATTGTTATAAATGGGGGATTATATCGAGGGGTTAACTATAGTGCAGGTGAAATAGGTCATATAGTAGTGGATAACGATGGTCCCCAATGTAGTTGCGGGAATTATGGATGTTTAGAGAGTTTAGCTTCTAATCCTAAAATTGTAGAGAGAGCTCGTAAGCTAATCAAACAAGGAGCTAAAACTAAAATAGTAGAGTTGGTTAATGGTGATTTGGAAGATATTACAGTAGAAGATATTTGTTTGGCAGCTAAACAAGGAGATGAAGTAGCTCAACAAGTCTTAACTGAAGTAGGAAGATACTTAGGAATAGGGATAGCTTATCTATTGAATATCTTAAACCCAGAAATGATAGTTATTGTAGGAGATATAATTACTGCTAAAGAGTATGTTTTTGAGTATATCAGAGAAATTATTGATGTTAAAGCCTTACAGGTTCCAGCAGAAAATATTACTATTGTAGCTACTAAATTACGAAATAAAGCTGCTACAATTGGTGGGGTTACTCTAGTGCTTAAGGAATTATTTGCTGGTCCAGACTTATTAGAGTAGAAAAAGGAGGGGTTAGATGAATATTTTAGTTACAGGTGGAGCAGGTTATATTGGTTCTCATGTAGTTAAAGAGTTATTAGCTACAAAACATCAAGTGATTGTGTATGATAACTTACAAAAAGGACATCAAGAAGCAGTAGTAGGGGGAGAGTTTGTTCAAGGTGATTTAGCAAATAAGAAATTGCTAGATGAAACATTTGCCCAATATAATATAGATGCTGTAATTCATTTAGCAGCAGATAGTTTAGTAGGAGAATCAATGGAGAATCCAACTAAATATTATCACAATAATATGGTAAATGGATTAAATTTGTTGGATACAATGATTGAACATGATGTTAAAAATATTGTCTTTTCTTCTACTGCAGCTGTATATGGAGATGTAGAGCAAACACCAATTAGCGAAGATGTACCTAAGGAGCCAACTAGTGTCTATGGTAGGTCAAAGTTATTCTTTGAAAAAATAATGCAAGATTATGACCAAGCTTATGATTTGAAATTTGTTTCTCTGAGATACTTTAATGCTAGTGGAGCAGATGAATCAGGCCAGATTGGAGAAGATCATAATCCAGAAACTCATTTGATTCCTATAGTGTTACAAAAAGCTTTAGGCCAACGGGATAAGTTAGCTATCTTTGGGACTGATTACCCAACTCGTGACGGAACATGTGTTAGAGATTATATTCATGTAACAGATTTGGCTCAAGCTCATATTTTAGGTGTTGAAGCTTTAGCTAATGGTAAAGAGAGTTCTATTTATAACTTAGGTAATGGAGACGGTTATTCGGTTAAAGAAGTAATTGAAACTGCTAGTGAAGTTGTTGGTAGAAAAATAGAAGCAGTTGCAGGAGAGAGAAGAGCAGGAGATCCGGCAACTTTAATTGCTAGTTCAAAGAAGATTAGAGAAGAGCTAAATTGGGAACCACAATATGGAGATTTAGAAACAATCATTGCAACTGCCTGGAACTGGCATAAAAATCACCCACAAGGATTTTAAATCAATTTACAATTAACAATTGACAATGGACAATTTAAATTCAAAGCCTAATAATAAATAATAAAAAGAATAATATATTACTTGGTAAAAAGTTATATATTATTCTTTAAATCAAAATTTCATACTAAAAGTAATTAAACTGGAATTGTTATTTGATGTTAACTGTAAATTGTACATTGTTAATTATCAATTAAATAGCGGGGAGGGAAATCAATGAATGAGCAAGCTAGAAAAATAAAACAAAAACTGATTGAACAGTTTGGTAATAATGACTATCCAATTAAAATTGTTCAAGCACCAGGTAGAGTTAATTTAATTGGTGGTCATACAGATTATAATGATGGCTTTGTCTTACCAGTTGCTATTGATAGAGAGGTTACAATAGCAGTTCAACCTAGAGATGATAAGCAAGTAAAAGCATATTCCCTGGATTTTGCTAGTCAAGTTTCTTTTTCTTTAGCTAATATTCAATATAATGAAGATTTACAATGGATTAATTACTTGCAAGGAGTAGCTAAATTTTTAATGGAGGAAGGTTACGACTTACAAGGAATGAATTTAGTAGTAACAGGTAATGTTCCCCAAGGAGCTGGCTTAAGTTCTTCTGCTGCTTTAGAAGTTGCTACTGCTTTTGGATTTAAATTAGTAAATAATTTTAGGTTGGATAGAGTAAAAATGGCTAAAATATGTCAAAAGGCAGAAAATGAATTTGTTGGTGTCAGTTGTGGAATTATGGACCAATTTATTTCTGCTTTGGGCAAAGAAGACAATGCTTTGTTCGTAGATTGTCGAACTAATGAATATCAATTAACCCCTTTTGGAACTAGTGAGATTAAAATAGTGGTAGCTAATACTAATGTGGAACATAGTTTAGTAGATTCTGCTTATAATCAAAGATTAGAGGAATGTCAAGAAGGGGTTAAAATATTTAATCAATTATTGGATCACAATATAACTGCATTAAGAGATGTATCGGTAACTCAATTTGAAGAACATAAGAATGAGTTACCTACAGTTGTAAGAAAAAGATGTGAACATGTTATCTACGAAAATGAAAGAGTAACTAAAGCAATTCAAGCCTTAAGAAATAATAAGTTAGACAAGGTAGGATCTTTAATTGCTCAATCCCACCACAGTCTACGTGATTTATATGAAGTAAGTTGTGATGAGTTAGATTTAATGGTTGATTTAGCTTCAGAAATTGATGGCATACTAGGTTGTAGAATGACTGGGGCAGGTTTTGGTGGTTCTACAGTTAATTTAGTTAAAGGAAATGCTGTTGAAGAATTCAAAAATAAAGTAGCTGAGCAATACCAATCCCAAACCGGAATAGAACCTGATATTTATATTTGCAATATTGAAGATGGAGCTCGAGAAATTAAATTAGAAGAAGAGGTCTGTAATTCTGTTAGTTAAAAAGTTTACTCACTTTATTAATTTAATTAATTTATCATTAAGTAGGGAGGGGATATTATCATCAATCAGGGGACTTATAAAGGATTAGAAAGTATTGTGTTAGAAAATGAAAGATTAAAAGTAGAATTCCTTCCTGAGTATGGAGGGAAAATGGCTTCTTTATATCATAAAGAAACTGCTAGAGAATTTTTATTCCAAAGTGAGCAAGAAAAACTTAAAATTCCAGAATATGCAGCTGATTTTTCAGCCTATGATTCTAGTGGTTTTGATGAAGTGTTTCCCAGTGTAGATGCTAGTTTTTATCCAGATGGAGCTTGGAAAGCAACACCGGTTCCCGATCATGGTGAAGTTTGGACCTTACCCTGGGAGTTAGAAGTTAAAGATAATAAAATCAAGTTAGCAGTTGCTAGTTCTAGATTTCCTTATAAATTAGAAAAAGAGGTTAGTTTAAAAGATAAAAAAATAAGAATTAATTATACTGCAACTAATTTTTCTCGTCAGGAATTTAAATTTATTTGGTGTGCTCATGCTTTGTTAAATTGTGATTCGAAACATACCAAAATCATCTTTCCTTCCGGGGAAGATAAAATAATTAATGTTGAAACTGCAAGTGAACATCTAGGAAATTGGGGAGCAATACATAACTATCCACTAGTTACAACAGAAGATGGCACAGAAATTGATCTAAGTAGAGTAGAACCTAAAATTGCTAATAACTGTGAAAAATTTTATATTCCACATAAGCTAGAAGAAGGTAGATGTGGGGTGGAATATGAAGATACTAAAGAACGATTAATATATAAATTTCCAGTTGATAAAGTGCCTTATTTAGGGGTTTGGAAGACCCAAGGTGGCTATCGAGGAGATTATAATATTGCTTTAGAACCTTGTACCGGGATCTATGATGATTTATATGTAGCAGATAGAATTAATAAAGTGGCAACAATTCCAGCTGAAGATACTTATCAATGGTATTTAGAAATGAAAGTAGAAAATTATTAATTTTTGAAAGAAGGAGGGCCAACTATGAAGATTGCTTTAGAAATAGAAAAATTGCTTAAGTATGGTCGAGCCAAAGGCTTACTAGGTAAATGGGATGTAGTACCAGCTCGAAATAGTCTGCTGAATTTACTGAAGGTTAAGGAACCAGCCCAAGTAAGCTATGATCAATTAGATTATAAAGTGCCTGATTCTCCACAACAAATTTTAGATAATCTACTTGATTATGCAGCCCAAGAAGGGATCTTAGAAAATAACACAGTTACTTATCGAGATTTATTTGATACAAAAATAATGGGCCAACTGATGCCGAGACAATCAGAGGTAGCTAAAAATTTTTGGCAAACTGCCCAAGAGGAATCAATAAAACAAGCAACAGCTGATTATTATGCTTTAGCTAAGCATTCTAATTATATTAGACAGGATAGAATAGCTAGAAATATGTCCTGGACTACTACAACTGAATATGGTGACCTAGAAATAACAATTAACTTATCTAAACCAGAAAAGGATCCGGAAGCAATTGCTGCTGCTAAAAAACAGGAAGAAACTAATTATCCAAAGTGTTATTTATGTTTAGAAAATGTAGGTTATCCAGGTCATCTGAATCATCCGGCGCGGCAAAGCCATCGGGTGGTACCACTTACTTTACAAGATGAACAATGGTTTCTACAGTACTCTCCTTATGTCTACTATAATGAACACTGTATTGTATTTTATGAGAAACATAGCCCAATGAATATCAATCAAGAAACATTTGCTACTTTACTTGATTTTGTAGAGCAAATTCCTCATTACTTCTTAGGTTCCAATGCAGATTTACCATTAGTAGGAGGATCTATCTTAAATCATGATCATTTCCAAGGTGGCAATCATACCTTCCCTATGGAAGAAGCTACAATAGAAGAAGAATTTAATCATCCAGACTTTCCTGAAGTAGAAGCAGGAATAGTTAACTGGCCAATGTCAGTAGTTAGACTGAAATCTAAAGATGCTAAGCAATTAACTAAGTTAGGTGGGATTATTCATCGGGAATGGAAAGAATATAGTGATCTAGAAAGAAATATTAAGGCTTATACTGGTGACCAACGCCATAATACAGTAACTCCAATTGCTCGTAAAAAGGGAGATTATTTTGAATTAGATTTAGTATTAAGAAATAATCGTAAATCAGACCAGTATCCCTTTGGTATTTTTCATCCTCATGAAGAGTTACATCATATTAAAAAAGAAAATATAGGTTTAATTGAAGTAATGGGCCGCGCTATCCTACCTGGAAGATTAAAAGAAGAATTAGCAACTATTGAAAAGTTTTTAACTGGAGAAAAAGAATTTAATAAACAAAACCTTAGTGAAAATTTAGTTAAGCATAGTAATTGGATAGAAGATATGTTAGAAAACCATGGTACTAATCTTACAAAATCTAAAATCCAAGAGGTTTTACAAACAGA
Organism: Halanaerobaculum tunisiense; assembly: GCF_054657635.1. Taxonomy (NCBI): domain Bacteria; kingdom Bacillati; phylum Bacillota; class Clostridia; order Halanaerobiales; family Halobacteroidaceae; genus Halanaerobaculum; species Halanaerobaculum tunisiense. The sequence goes on along the minus strand of NZ_BAAHYI010000009.1, from coordinate 43,956 downwards.
AGTAGGAAAGAAATTTAAGCAAGTCTTAGAAGATGCTGGAATTTATAAAAGAGATAAAGATGGTAAAGAGGGCTTCAAAGAATTTTTAAAGCAAGTTGGAATGAAATAATAAAGATGCTACCTTAGTTAGCTAGGCCCTACAAGGGGCCTATTTTTTATTAGCAGGGCAGGAAAAAGAGAACTGATCAAGAATATAATCATAGTAGATTATATATTATTGGGAAGGATAATTATGTCAGATGATAGAGTTTTATCCCAGGAGGAAACAGATGATTTAGTAGATAAATTACAAGATGATGATTAAAATTTTGCGAAGAGGTTTTAACCTCTTCTATTTCTTTTTTTAATTTTACTTACTTTACTAAAACATTCTGTTTAAGAGGTGGTTTGATGAATAATGTTTTAATTGCTTTTTTATTAACTTTATTTGCTGGCTTAGCAACTGGAGTAGGTAGTGCCTTAGCTTTTTTCACTGATAGAACAGATACCTCTTTTTTAGCTACTTCTTTAGGATTTTCAGCTGGAGTAATGGTTTATGTTTCTTTCGTAGAAATCATAGTTAAAGCTAGAAAATCCTTAACTGCTGCTTTAGGTAGTCAAGTAGGAGAATGGGTTACTGTAGGGTCTTTCTTTTTAGGTATTTTAATCATTGCCTTAATTGATAAAGTGGTTCCCGAAGTTCAAAACCCACATGAACCTAGAGAAGAAGAGGATATTGCTAATTTGAAGCAAACTACAAAAAGTAAAGAGGAATCTCAATTAATGAGGATGGGAGCTTTTTCAGCTTTAGCTATAGCTATTCATAATTTTCCGGAAGGACTAGCTACTTTTGCATCTGCTTTATCTGATCCTAAATTAGGGCTTTCTATAGCTATTGCAATAGCTATTCACAATATCCCAGAAGGCATCTCTGTTTCCGTACCAATTTACCATGCTACTGGTAATAAAAAGAAGGCCTTTTTATACTCCTTTCTATCTGGCTTAGCAGAACCGACCGGAGCGCTATTAGGCTTTTTTGTCTTTAGAACTTTCTTTAATGATTTAACATTTGGGATTTTATTTGGTAGTGTAGCAGGAATTATGGTCTTCATTTCTATTGATGAATTATTGCCTACTTCTAGAAAATACGGGCAAGGTCATCAAGTGATTTATGGCTTTATAGCGGGTATGGCTCTAATGGCTTTAAGTCTATTATTATTTTAACTAATCATCATCTACTATATCAATTGTCTTGCTTTCGTCTTCATCTGGGGCAAAGAATTTAACTCTACTACCAGTAGTGATTAATTTTTTTAAGCTATCTTTGGTTATTCGTTTAATTAATGGTCTAGTGAAGGGTAGGATGCAGGCAAATCCTGCTAAATCAGTTATTAGACCAGGAGTAATCAACATTACTCCTCCAATTAAAACTAATAAACCATTAACTAAATCATCAGCGGGCATACTACCTTGAGAAAGGGAGTAATTAATCTGTCTAATAACAGTAGCTCCTTGGTGCTTAGCTAAACCAGCTCCAATAATTCCTGTGATAGCTACTAATCCCACAGCCATTAAACTACCTAAGTAGTAACTGATTTTGATTAATAAAAATAATTCTAATAAAGGAATAATAGTAAATAACAAGACTAATTTAAACATTTTATTACCTCCTGATAGTGGTAAATGATATTCAGTAATTTATTTTATTCAGTTAGCGGGCCAACTGTTATTGGTAATTTAAACCAAAATAGGTAAATAGGAGAGATTATGTTACAGAATAATTCTTGGTTATTAGTAGGAAGTTTAATAGCTATACTGGTAACTATTATATTTATAAGTGGTATCCTACAAGATATTGAGTTAGTTACTTATGATTATAGATTATTAATCAAAAGTCTGTTTACTGTTAACAAACAAAGTGATATAGTGATTGTTAAAATAGATCAAAAGTCTCTAACTGAGTTAGGGGCTTGGCCGTGGTCTAGAGAGTATCATGCTCAGTTAATCAAAAAATTAAATCAAGCTGGAGCTGAGGTAATAGGTTTTGATGTTTTATTTGATCTAGCTACTACTCCACAAGCAGATAATAGATTAGCTAATGAGCTTAGTCGGTGGGATAATATATTATTACCTTCTACTGTAGAGTTAAAGATGATTAAAAGTTGGCAAGAGAAAAAGATTAAAGTTAATCAGGTAAATCCTCCGTTAGATAAATTCAATCAACAAGCACTTAAAGGAGGATATCTTAATTTAGTGCCTGACCAAGACGGGAAAATCAGAAGGGTTACTTTGTTAGAAGAAGAAGGATTAACTCCTTTTGCTCTTAAGTTGGCCCGGAGATATAGCCAACAGGAGAAGAAGATTATAAACAAAGAAGGATTAATTAACTTTCATTATCAATCTAATTACTTTACCAAAATTTCTTATAGTGAAGTTTTAACTGCTGATTTTCCAGAGGGATTTTTTCAAGATAAATTAGTTCTTATTGGAGCTACAGATAGTAGCCTTCAGGATTATTTAATGACTCCTTTGGCTATGGTAAAAGGATATTTACCAGGAGTTAGAATTCAAGCTGAAATTATAGATAGTTATCTACAAGATTCTTTTTTATATAACTTAAATAATCTTAAAACAATAGGGCTTATCTTGTTATATAGTTTAGGGTTAGCTTATATTTATCACAGGATAGCTTTGGGACCAGGATTAATAGTAACTGGCTTACAGTTGAGTGTAATGATAGCTATTAACCTCTGGTTATTAGTTGCATTTAATTTAGTTATTCCTATAATTCCTATTATCTTAATTACCATCTTAAACTTAATCAGTAGCAATTTAATTTCTTATTGGGAAATAGCAGATAAGAAAAAAAGATTAAAGACAGTTTTTAGCCGTTATCTAGCCCCTAGAGTAGTTGAAGAAGTAATAGACTTGGCAGATGAAGATTATCTCCAGGGCCAACGTAGAGAGATTAGTGTTTTATTTATTGATCTAGTAGGGTTTACTACTTTTTCTGAAGATCAGGAAGCTAGAGAAGTAGTTAATCTGCTTAATCAATATTTCAGTTTGGTTACCGAAGAAACGTTTCAGCTAGCAGGTACTTTAGATAAATTTTTAGGGGATGGAGCAATGATCTTTTTTGGTGCTCCAGTTAAACAGACAGATCACGCTCAAAAAGCTGTTCACTTAGCATTAGAATTAAGAACAAAGATTAATCAGGATTCTGACATACCACTAGCTATAACAGTAGGAATTAATACTGGCAGAGCAATAGTAGGTAATATTGGTTCTATCAAACGAAGTGATTATACTGCTATTGGTGATGTAGTTAATACTGCTGCTAGAATTGAGACAGAGGCTCAATCAAATGAGATATTAATTGGAGAAAAAACAGCTCAGCAAATTAATGATGAATTTTTAGTGAAACTTAAGCAGGTAGTACAACTGCCTGGGCAAGAAAAGAAAACTAAACTATATTGTATTCAGGAGGAATAAAGGATGATTCGTAATAAACTAGTAGTGATTTTTATTCTACTTACAATACTTACTTTACCTATTAAGCAGACCACAGCTGCTGAAGGGATTAAATTGACTAAAATAAAGGGGGATGTCTATTATAAATCCCAAGGATGGTGGATTTTTACTGGAAAATGGCAAGAGTTAACAGATGAAGTTAGATTAAAAGCTGGAGATAAAATCAAAACTAAACAAGATAGTAAGGCACAGGTTACTTTTTCTAAACAATCTCGAATTTTAATTAAATCTAACTCCAAATTACAGATTACCAAGAATCAAGCTGGGAATGTAGATTTAAAACGGCTAAAATTAAATTTAGGAGAGGTTATAGTTAAATTCATTGATCAATTAGGAGGTCAATTAGAGATAGAAACTCCTTCAGCAGTAGCAGGAGTTAAAGGAACTACCTTTAAGGTAGTAGTTAATGAACAGCAAGAAACTAGAGTAGCAGTTAATGAAGGAAAAGTGGCAGTTACAAATGAAATAGGTACTGTAACAGTCACTAAAGGTAAAGAAGCTGAGGTAACAGATGAAAAATCTCAGCCAATAATCAAAGATAATCCTGGGCAGAAAAAAGGACAGAAAAAACAGGATAAAAAATGGATTAAACAGACAAAAGAGTGGTCCCAAAAGGTTAAAGAAAAAGTAAAGAAAAAGGAAAAATCTAATAATAAAAATAAAGGGAATTCTCAATCAAGTAAAAAGAAAAACAATCCTGGCAAAGATAAATCTAAAGAAAAAGGAGCTTCAAATAACAAACAAAAAGACAAAAACAAAAGTGAAAGTGAATCTAATAATAATAATCAAGGAAAAAGTCCAGGGAGATAAAATATTATTTTTAGGAGGTATAAAATGGTGATTTCTTTTTTAGAGAGAATACCTCTTTTTCAGGATTTAACTAAACAGGAGTTACTGAAGATAGAAAAAATAATTGATCAAGCAACTTATCAAAAGAAAGAATTTATTTTTTTAGAAGAAGAAGTTGGAGATGCTTTTTATATTATCTTAAGTGGTCTAGTAAAGGTCTTTAAGACTGATAGCAATGGTCGCGAAAGAACTCTTAGTCTATTAGATAACAAAGATTTTTTTGGAGAAATGGCTCTTTTAGATGATAACTTACGGTCAGCATCTGTTAAAGCAATTAAAGAAAGTAAAGTGTTAGTTATAGAAAAAAGCAAATTTAGAAGATTAGTAGCTGACTATCCTGATATTTCGTTGAAGATTATAGCAATTTTATCGCAAAGATTACGCAAAGCTAATAATCAGATTAAAGACTTAACTTTTAAAGATGTTCGGCAGCGTCTACGAGCTAAATTACAAGAATTAGCCTGTAATCATGGAGTAACTAGAGAAGAAGGAACTTTGATTACTGAAAAAATCACTCACCAAGAATTAGCTGATCTAGTAGGAACTACTAGAGCTACTGTGACTAAAATATTAAATGAGATGGTAGCTGAGGATAAACTATTAATTAAGGATAGATACTTAATCTTTAAAGATAATTTCTAATCAGGAAGTATTAAAAATAGAGATTACAGTAAGGTTTAGATTGTACTTGGGAGATTAAAGAAGATGTTAAAAAACATTATAAGTTAGGATAGTGTAATAAAAAAGCCACCTTTAAAGGTGGCTTTTTGAATTGAAGTGTAAATATAATTGTTATTGTTTTTGTAATTGTAATGGATTATCGATTAATTGTTCATTTGTTTCTTCTGCAGTTACATCAATTGTGATTTCTTCTGTTCCACCAGGTTGTTTTTTAGTAGGTAATTTATATTCAGTTCCATCTTCAGCTTTAACGTAAGCATTAATAGTGTAAGTTCCTTTTTCTAAACCTCTAAGTTTGAAGGATCCAGCAGGTCTAGTTTTATCTTCAGTAGTTTCTTCAGTAGTTGCTACAGTAGATTTAACTACATCTTTATTCTGTATAGCTTCTACTACTACGTCGTTTTCAGTAATAGCTTCTGTAGCTCCATCAGTATCGGCTAATACTCTTCCTTCTATATCTCCAGAAATTACTTTATTAATAACATCAATAGCTGTTGGTTTTAACTTAATGGGGCTTTTCCCAGCCTGATTTAAAAGCTTACTAACATCATTGTCTAAAACTAGACGGGAGGTTATCCCTTCTTTAATAGTAAAACCATCAAAACCAGAATCCTTATTAATTTTTAGACCACTTTGAACCCCACTAGGAATAAAAATATTTTCTTTTTGAGTATTACCATCAGAATCCTCATAAACAACATAAGATTTCCCTAAAGTATTAGGATTAGTTGTATCTTGGTCTTTAGCTGCTACATAGAGTCTAATTTGATCGTAAGTACCATTTGGTAACATTTTTCTTCCTAATAGTTCTTTATCAAATCTGAAATTTAGCAAATCTATTTCAAGTTCTCCATTTTCTTTATCTTCAAAGTTATTAATTGTTTCCCAACCAGTCTCTGCATTATGAACTTCAACTTTATCCAAAGTTACATATACATGATCTGCATTATTAACTGGAGCATCAGACATTGAAAGAATTAGTTCTCCACTATCACCACTTAAACTATCATCTCCTGTAAGCCCACTACAACCAACTACCAATAAACTCAATGATAACACTAATATTAAAGGCATAATCTTCTTCATCTTCATCATTAATTCCCCCTTTGATTATTCATTTCACTTTCATTATAACAGTCGGGGGCCGAAAATAATGTTGGCTAGCACACTATATATTAAATATGTTAGTTATCTTTTATCAAAACGTCCTTCTCTAATAAATTCACGAATTGTTTTTTCAGTAACATCAGTGTTACGACTAATTTCTACCACGGAAACCCCAGGATTATCCCATAAATAATCTCGAACCTTTCTAAATTCATCTCTCTGTTGTTGATAACATGTAGGACATAATTTTTTATCTTTATTAATTTGATTAGTAAAAATTTGTCCGCATTGGGAACACTTTTGTAAAGCCATATTTTACCTCCTATAAACAAACTTTTATTATATATTATCTTATAATTACTAATTAATTTATGTAATATAGAACACTTGATTAGTAATTATACATTATATCAGTGATATGTTACTAATTAAAGCTATATTTAGTTAACTAGTAAATGACTTATAAAAATTGCAATACTAATTAAGATAAGATACAATGAAGCTGGTTAGTATATTAGAAAGGGGCTTGATTTAATTGAATAATAAATTAGAATTAATGTCTCCAGTTGGAGACCAGGATAGTCTTTATGCTGCAGTACAAAATGGTTGTGATGCTATTTATTTAGGAGGTAAGTTATTTAATGCTCGTAATCGAGCTGAAAATTTTAGTCTCTCAGAACTTAAGTCAGCTATTGATTATGCCCATATTCGAGGAGTCAAAGTCTATATAACAGTTAATACCTTATATAAAGATCAAGAAATAGAAGAGGTATTAGATTTTATTGCTGAAATATATCAAGCAGGAACCGATGGAGTAATTGTTCAAGATTTAGGAGCTGCGCGATTGATTCACAAAGCATTTCCTGACCTTGAGTTACATGCTAGTACCCAACTTACAGTACATAACTTAGCTGGGGCCAACTATCTAGAGACTTTAGGCTTTTCTCGAGTGGTATTAGCTAGAGAACTATCACTTCCGGAGATAAAAGAAATTAAGCAAAAGACTGATTTGGAAGTAGAAACTTTTATTCACGGGGCATTATGTATCTGTTATTCAGGGCAATGTTTAATGAGTAGTTTAATAGGAGGGCGGAGTGGTAATCGCGGGCGGTGTGCTCAACCATGTCGCCTACCTTATAGTGTAGTAGACTTAGAGACAGAAGAAGTACTTAAGCAAGAGTTGGCCCAGAAGCATCTTTTGAGTCCTAAGGATATCAATACTTTAGAGCTCCTTCCGGAACTAATTGAAGCAGGAATTACTGCTTTTAAGATAGAAGGACGAGTTAAAAGAGCTGAGTATACTGCTTTAGCCACTAGAGTGTATCGTAAATATATTGATCAGTATTTTGAAGCTAAAGACGATTATGAAGTTAAAGAACAAGACCAAGAGAAGTTGGCCCAGTTATTTAATCGTGGTGGTTTTATACCAGGTTATTACCAAGGAAAAGAAGGATTAGACTTAATCAGTCATGAACGGCCCAATAATTGGGGCGTAAAAATAGGAGAAGTAGTTGCTTATGATTCTGAAAATAGAAGTTGTCGGATTGCTTTAACTAAAGAATTAAATCAAGGAGACGGAATTGAAATCTGGACTGACCAAGGACCAAATCCTAATTTAATAGTAGGAACTGATATTGAAAGAATAGAAGATAATATAGTAGAGATTGTAGTCAGAAAGAAAGTTACTCCAGGGGATGCAGTCTATAAAACAGCTGATAAGAAGTTATTAGAGCAACTTAGTAACAGTTTTCAACAGCCTAATACTTTAAGGCAAATAACAGTTTATGGAGAGTTAACTGCTCACATAGGTAAACAGTTAGAATTCAAATTATGGGATGAGGCTGGATTCTCTATTTCAGCTAGTGTAGATTTTATCCCTGAAGTAGCTAAGAATCAACCTTTAACTACTAAAGATATAAGAGAACAGTTGAGTAGATTGGGTAATACACCTTATCAATTAGAAAACTTAGATTTAGAAACTGATGAGAATTTATTTATTCCTGTTTCTAAATTAAATCAATTACGTAGAAATGCTGTAGAGAAATTAAATCAGAAAAGGAAAAATCAATTTGTAACCGATCAAGATAATAAATTATCAGCTGATTTATTTACTTTAGAACAAGCTAGCCAACCAAAAGAAAAAGGATTAACTGTTTATCTCCAACAAGCAGATTATATTACAGAGGTAATTGAGTTAGGAGTGGATAGATTATACTGTGCTAGTCAAAGTATTAATCTAGAGGAGTTAGATGATTTAGTTGCACAAGCTAAAGCTTATGAGACTGAGTTGTTCGTTAGATTGCCTAGAATAGCTAGAGAAGAGGAGATGACAGCAGTTAAAGAAAGAATAAATAAATTAGAAGAGACTAAGATTGATGGCTATTTAGTACCACAATTAGGTATAGTCAACTTATTGAAGAAAACTGATAAAAAATTAGTTGCTGATTTTCCGCTTAATAATTTCAATAGTTATACTACACAGCTATGGCAAGAAGAAGGATACGATAGTGTTGTTTTATCACCGGAGTTGACTTTAGAAGAGATCAAAGAGTTAGCTAGCTATAATAAGATAGATAAGGAGATTATTGTTTATGGTCATCTACCGATGATGATCAGTGAGCATTGTCCAGTAGGTTATGTAGCAAATGACGGGGCAGTTGGCCCGTGTCAAGAGGATTGTTTAGCTAACAGTTACGGGTTATTAGACCGTAAGAAAATGATAGCTCCAATTAAGACTAATCCAGATACCTGTAGAAGTATTATTTATAATAGTCAACCAGTTTATCTACTTAAACACTGGACTAAACTTAAAGAATCTAATTGTCAAAATTATCGGTTGGATTTTACAATTGAAGATAAAGAAGAGGTGCTAGAGATTATTAAGGCCTACCAGACGAAACTGGATAATCCCCAAGTGAACACAGATAAGATAAATAAACTAAATCACAAGATGCAACAAAAAGGTTATACTACAGGACATTTCTTTAGAGGAGTAAAATAATTTATATATCAATATTTGCCTTATTAATATTAGCTTTAATAAGTTGATTTAATTTCTTTAATTCTTCTAATTGGTCTAGAGAAGAAACTGATTTTCTATCTGCAAATTTAGATTCATATTTTGTGAGTTGGTTAATTAATTGTTTATGTTTATTATGTGGTATATTTATACTGTCACTTATTTGTTTTATTTTATCTTCATTATGGAGATATCTGGATAAAATTAGATTCATTAATTGATTTTTAGAAATATATTCCCTATCATTAAAAATGATAGGGAAATAATAATCCCTTAGATTTTTAGTTAATAAATTTGATATAGTACCTGGTAGTGAAATTTTTATATTTAGGAAGTTATTTATTTCTTTGTATTTAACTAATTTCTTTAAATTAAATACTGAACTATGCTGAATATTTAATGGTAAGTTTTTATGATAGTCTTTAATGAATTCTGTTTCATGGCGAGTAAAAAAGTCTAACATTAATTGTGATATAAGATGATCAGTAGTAATATGAGAAGCTTGAGCAAAATTTTGTAATAAGTTATAAATTGATTGATCAATTTTATATTTTTCAGATTTAGTGTCCGAAATAAGATTATTAATGGTAAATAGTTTTGCATACTTTTTAAATGATTTAGTTTGGATAGTTGAGTTTTTAAATAATTTCTTATTAAAATGATCTTGGATAATTTTTCTGATATAGTCTCTTAGTGATATTCTTATTAAATAACAAGATGCAATTAGCTTATGAACTAAACTTTTGTTAAGTGATATAGATACCATAATATAGTTTTTATCTAATGACGTATGTAACTTATTGATATTATTAAGAGGCGTAATAGTAAAAGAAGATTTTTTATCAATGTTCTTAATATGATTTGTAATTATTTCTTCTATATAATCCTCATAACTTATGTTAGATAAAAAATTAGTACATAATTTTATTTTAGTAAAAGTTGTTTTTAAAAGCGGAATATTTGATATAAACTTTTTCAGGGTCATGACTGATCCCTTTTTTGTATACATTATTGTATATTTTTCTATTGGATTTTTCTATAAATTCTGTAATGGTTCTGAGACTACTAAAAGATAATCTAGGATATTGAGATCCATCGAGAGAAATCAACTGATTTTTATGAGATTTATTTTTGATTGGTTGGTATTTATTAATTTGATATTTTTCGTATGCATTTAATTTATTTTCATTTTTAACTTCAGCAAAATCAAAATAAAAAATGTTATTTTTATCTCGAAGATGTTGTTTTAGTCTTGTAGCTATATCAATGGATTGTCCAATGTAGATTATTTCTTGAGTTGTATCATAAAGTCGGTAAATCCCTTGTACTTGTTCATTATTCATGATTTTATAAGCTTGTGCTTCAGTTTGATTGAGCATTATATCACCTTTTTATCTTTTATATAGTTAGTTTTTACTTAAATCACTATATTTATTCGTTAAATATGAATTTAACGAATGTTTATAAGCGATATATAATCAAAGGAGGGGTTAAAATGAATGAAATTAAATATAACAGAGCAATTAAAAGCTTTGCAAAATACCTAATAGCAGAACGAGGTTATTCAGAACTAACAATAAAACATTACAAACATGATTTATCAGTATTCGGAAGATATCTAAGTGAAGAATTCGATTGTGATCTAGAAAAATTAGCTATTAAAGATATTACCACATTCCAAATAACTGAATTTTTAAGTGATATCATCTTAATTAATGATAATTCTCCAGCTGCTAGAAATCGAAAATTATATAGTATTCGCTCCTTTTTTAAGTATTTTAAAAAAAGAAAAATAATTTCAGAAAATCCTACCGATCAAATTGATCTAACTAAAACTGATACTGAATCTGAACCAATATACTTAAATGGAACAGAAATTAAAGATTATATTCAAGCTATAAAAAAATATAACTCCCCTAATAAAAATAGAGACCTAGCAATTGTGAAAACATTTCTCTATGGTGGACTCCGGATTTCAGAATTAGTTAAACTAAATTTAGATAGTATAGACCAAGAAGATAAGTCAATTAAATTTTATGGTAAAGGTAACAAAGAACGGTATGTACCTTTACACCAAGAAGTGATCACAGCAATTGAAAATTATTTACCTGATAGAAATGAAATCACTCCAAATAATCAAGATGCTCAACAGGCTTTATTTCTCTCCAATCAAGGAAATAGAATTTCTCCACGTACTATCCAAAAAATGGTCAAAAAGTATGCTAAACAAGCTAATATAAAAAATGCAGATAAAATAACTCCGCATAAATTACGACATACTTTTGCTTCTAATCTATACAAAGAAACTAAAGACTTACGTGTGTTACAAAGACTTTTAGGCCATAGCGATATATCTACTACTCAAATTTATACTCATACAGATAAAGAACAACGCAAAGAAGCTGTAGATCAACTCCCTGAATTCTAATGTATACTTTAAAAGGAAAAGATAAACAATAACTATGAATCTAGTTACTTGGAGGTGACAGAGATGAGTGAAATAGCTTGTAATGTTAAGAACTGTCATTATTGGGGCCAAGGTAACGTCTGTCAAGCAGATAAAATTCAAGTTAGTAATATTGACTATAGTACTGATATGGAAGCTGGTAGTTTTAATCAACCTGCCCCTTCCTCTAATTCTCACGAGACACAATGTGTTAGTTTTAAACCTAAGAAGTAGTTTCAAAAATAAAGACGGAGCCTAATAGGCTCCGTCTTTATTTTCTTCATCAACCACAAGTAATTTATATACTTGTTTTAATTCTTCTTCTTCAAAATCAGTTATCTGTCCTTTATCTTTTTTCTCTTTTAAATTCTTTGCTATTCTGATTAAATTTCTAACTTCTTCTTCTGTCACTGATCCCTCCCTCCTCCTTATTCTTTACTTACCAATAATATATTTGCTATCAATTAAATTTGTGATTTTTCAAAAAATAAAACAGCCACCTAATCAAAGATGGCTGTTACTATTAAAATAAGTCTTTTAATTGGTTTGTAAACTTATCTAATTTAACCTTCTGATGTAACATTTCCTTCTTTACTTCTTGCATTGCCTCATTGACATCTTCTTTGAGTTGTTGTAGTTCCTTACTATCTATAGAATCTTGAGCTGAAATTTTAACTCCTGTAGTAAAGTTATTAACTGCTTCTTTAAATAATTGCCCTGCTTTATCTGTTTTTTCTTTTTCTAACATCTCTCCTGTCTCTAATAGCCTTTCGTATGCATAAATGAATTTCAACTTAGCTTTATCCTGTCCTTTACTAAATAATAACTTAACCTTCTCCCCTGTTTTATCCAAAAAATAAAAAGGAGAATCAGCTGAGATCTTATTTTCTGTTGTTAACGAATTATCAGCAGCTAAAACTGTAGAGACATTTAAAATAAGAATCAACAATAAACAAAATATAATTTTTTTCACTTGGATGTGCCCTCCCTCCTAAAGCTTGCTACTTACTTATTAAAGAAAATTCTTTTATTTCCTGCTTAAATTATTAATTTAACTATTAAGCAAATTATATATATATTATAGAGAAGGCTATTTAGGGAGTGAGGCAAATCAAAAAACAATCACTAATTAAAGGCGCTTTTATTCTTATGCTAGCTGGACTCTTTAATAGAGTTTTAGGGTTTACATTACGTATTATTCTAGTTAGGATTATTGGTGATGAAGGATTAGGATTATTTCAGAGAGTATTTCCTATTTTTATGACTACTTCTATCTTCATCACGCTAGGATTACCTATAGCAGTTTCTAAATTTGTCTCGCGAGAGATTAGTAAAAATCATTATCATACTGCACTAAGGATCCTTAAAGTTTCTTTATTAATTGTTCTCGTAACTAGTTCTATAACCACTTTTATATTCACTAAACAAGCTGATTGGATAGCAGTTGATATCCTGGATGATCCGCGTACCTATTATATTCTATTAGCTATAGCCCCTGCTCTGTTCTTTACTAGTTTAGCTTCTATACTCCGAGGATTCTTCCAAGGATTAAGGATTATGACTCCTACTGCTTGTTCACAAATGATAGAACAGATCACTAGATTAATAGTTACTCTCTTGTTGGTGATCAAAGTAATAAATAGTTCACTAAAATTCCAGACTATGGGGGCTGCTTTAGGAATTAGCTTTGGAGAAGCAGTCGGTTTTTTTACTTTAGTAGCTATCTTTATCTACCATCTACCTGAATTAAGAAGTTATTCGCAAACTAATTCTCCTAAATCAAATCTTAATTTGGCCCAAGAATTAATTAAATTCGGGGTTCCTATTACTTTAGGTAGAATTATAGCCTCTTTAATGTATAGTGTAGAAGCAATCACGATTCCTAGCAACTTAGAAAAAGCAGGCTATAGTATGGCTGCTGCCACTTCTTTCTATGGCCAATTATCAGGTATGGTTCAGCAGCTAATTTATCTACCTACAATCATGACGGTAGCTCTTAATTCTAATCTAGTACCTGCTATATCAGAATCAATAGCTCAAAATAACCAATCTACAGCTCGCAAAAGGGCCAACGAAGCCATCCGTTTGACCTTTTATCTAGGATTACTAGCTGCTATTATACTCTATTTAGTCCCAGAAGAAATTTGTAATTTGATTTTTGGCTATCCTCAGGCAGGAGATACTTTACAAGTATTAGCCACCTGTGCTATCTTTTTATATTTATCTCAGATCTTTGCTGGAATTCTACAGGGGTTAGGAAAACCTAACTTAGTAGTTAGAAACTCAATTATAGGTCTTATTATTGAGGTTGGAATTATCTATAGTATCCTTTACCTGCCTTCAGATTGGTTATTTATAGTTATTAGTTTAGCTATTGGGGTTAGATATTTAATTATTGCTCTGTTGAATTGGTTTTCTATTAATCATCAAATTGATTTAAAGGTTCCTATAGTTCATACCTTTATTAAACCATTATTAGCTGGTAGTTTAGTCTGTCTAAGTCTACCACAGATTTATAAAGTCACTTACTATATGTCTCATAGTAATTTAATTAGCTTACTGAGTTCTATTTTTATCAGTAGCCTTCTTTATCTAGTTTTTTTGATAATGACTAACGGTATTACTCCAGAAGATATTGAACGTTTAAAACCTTAATCCAATTCTTCCATCGTAAATCCAGTATAACCATAAAAAATAGAAATTAATGGAGTCAACAAACATAAGAAAGCATAAGGCGCGTACTCCAAAGGAGAAACCCCTAAAGTGCTAAAGATAAAAGAACCACTTAATCCCCAAGGAATTAAAGCATTAAACAAAGTTCCTGAATCCTCTAAGCTTCGGGAAAGATTTTTCGGATGTAAATTTAATTCTCGATAAGATTGAGCATACATTCTACCAGGTAACATAATAGATAAATATTGATCAGCCAATAAAATATTAACTCCTAGACAAGTAAAGACTGTAGTAACTACTAAGCCACCTCGATTAGTTGTTAGTCGAGATAAACGGTCTAAGATCACTTCTAAGAAACCTACTTTTTCTAATAAACCACCTAAACTCAAAGCAATAATTACCAAGGATACTGACCAGAGCATATCCTGGAGACCGCCTCTAGTTAATAATTGATCTACCATCTCAATTCCGGTATCACTTTGATAACCATAATGCATTGTACTAAGCACTTGTTGTAGAGTAGCTTCTTGGAATAGAAAACCAAATAAGCCTCCTAATAGTGCACTAAGTAATAAGGTAGGTAAAGCAGGTTTCTTTTTAAGGGCCAACATAATCACTATTACAGGTGGTAAGAGTAATATTGGCCCTAGATAAAACTCCTGTTGGAGATTAGTCAAGATTAAATTTATCTTGTCCTGGTTTAATTGTTGGCCACTATACTGTAACCCAATTATAATATACAAGCCTAAAGAAATAAGCAGACTAGGTGTTACAGTAAAAAACATATGTTTAATATGCTCAAATAACTTACTGCCAGCTACTGCTGGAGCTAGATTAGTAGTATCAGATAATGGAGACATCTTATCTCCAAAAAAGGCTCCTGATACAATTGCTCCAGTAGCTATAGGTAATGGGATTTCTAAACCTTCTGCAATCCCAATCAAAGCTACCCCAATAGTCCCTACTGTAGTCCAGGAACTACCAGTAGCTAAAGAAACAATAGCACAGACTAATACTGTAACCACTAAAAAACTTTGCGGTGTTAATAATTGCAGTCCATAGTAAATCATTGTCTGGACTGAACCACTTAGAATCCAAGTTCCGATTACTGTTCCAATTACCATTAAAATTAAAATTGAACTTAATCCTATATTTATTCCTTCCAGTATAAAATCTTCAATTTCCGACCAAGAATAATCCAATTTAAAAACAGCAAATAAAGCTACTAAGCTACTACTTAACAATAAAGGAATGTGTGGAGCTACATCTAATTGTAAAATCCCATAACTTAAGATTGATATACTAACTCCTACTATCATTAAAGCAGATATAATTGATGGATTCTTTTTAGTCATCTAATCACCTCATAAATAATTAAAGATTATAAACCTGCTATCTGGTTTATTTCTTGAGCTGTATATCCTAGTTCTTCTAAATTAGATCTTAAATCAACTAAATCTTGTCTATAAGACTTTAATATCTTACAATCACCTTCAATCTCATAATTACCTAGACTAGCTGGAATCAAGACTGTCTCTCCTGCAGTTAAACTTATATTACCATCTTGATATACTATATTGCTTTCTCCTTCTAAGCCCATTAAAACATAAAATCTATCTCCTTGAGCACTAGTTTGATAACTATCATCAATATCTAATGTCTCGGTAATAAAATAAGGACAAGCTACTAACATCTCCCTAGTAACTCCTGCTTCTTCTATCTCTAAGCCTTCTACTTTACTAGGTGGCGTATTCCCAAATTCAATCACATCCAAAGCAGAATCAATATGTAATTCTCGCGATGTTCCATCCTGTCCTACTCTATCCCAATCATAAACTCGATAAGTAGTATCCGAATTCTGTTGGATTTCAGCTAGTAAAATCCCTTCTTCTATAGCATGAACTGTCCCAGTAGGAATAAATAAAACATCACCAGCTTCCACTTCAACTTCTACCAAATCCCCTTCTAATTCTCCAGCTTCAATATCAGCAGCAAATTTCTCTCTAGTAACTGTAGGTTGGATACCATAAACTAACTTAGCACCCTCTTCAGCAGTAAGTACATACCACATTTCTGTCTTCCCTAATTCTCCTTCTTCTTGCCTAGCTGCATATTCATTATCGGGGTGAACTTGAACTGATAATTTATCATTAGCATCCAGTAACTTGATTAACAAAGGAAACTTTTGATAATCTTCTGCTTGTGCTTCCTCTCCTAAGATTTTAACCCCTGCTTGTTCAATAACCTCCATTAATTCTTGGCCAGCAAACTCTCCATTAGTTATTTGGCTACTACCATTCTTATGAGCAGCAACTTCCCAACTTTCTCCGATTGAATCACTAGATAAATCTCTACCAAACTCAGTAGCTAAAGCACTACCACCCCAGATTTTTTCTTTATAAACTGGTTCAAATTTTAAGGGATACATCCTATCATCCTTTCTAGCTAAATATTATAATTCCTCTTTATACATCTTTAAATATAACCTGTGATTTATCCTGCTTAGCTCTATTATTTAAAACAAAGAAACTACAATACTGATAATAAATATAGGCAGACTAATAATTAACAAATTTAATCCTTGTTGCGATTTATCCCTTTCTTCCTTAGTCTTATTTTGTCCAAATTTAAATAAAACTTTATCTTTACAATAAAGAAAAATTCCAGCAGTAAATAATAATAAGAACTCTATAAATAAAGTATCACTAAGTTGGAAACTAGTTATAGGATTGGATTGGAGAAAAGATACTACTATAACTACTAATATACTTATTATAGCAATGATACTCCCCGTTAACAATAATTTATATTCAGACCTCATTTGTTAATATTTAACTCCCTTCTAAACTATAAAAGCCCCCAGATGGGGGCTTAAATTACTTAACTTGAGTAAAAGCTTGTTCTAAATCAGCAATAATATCTGCTGGATCTTCAATCCCTACAGAAACCCGAATTAAATCTTCAGTAATTCCCGCATCTTGTTGTTCTTCTGCAGATAATTGTTCATGGGTAGTAGAAGCAGGGTGGATAATTAAACTTCTTGTATCTCCTATGTTAGCTAATAAGGAACAAAGTTGAACATTATTAACTAAATCTTTACCAGCTGCAAAGCCACCTTGGATACCAAAACAGACCATTCCTCCAAAATTTCGTTGTTGTTTAGCAGCTAACTGATGTTGGGGATGACTCTCTAACCCGGGATATCTAACCCATTTAACTTGCGGATGATCTTCTAACCAACTAGCTACTTTCAAAGCATTTTGAGAATGTTTTTCCATTCTTAAAGATAGTGTTTCTAACCCTTGGATAAATAACCAAGCATTAAAAGGACTCATAGCTGGTCCAGTATCCCGATATCCTTCTGTTCTAGCTTTAGCAATAAAGTCTTGTGGGCCAACTATCACTCCCCCAATAGAACTTCCGTGGCCTCCAATATACTTAGTAGTAGAATGAATTACAATATCAGCACCTAATTTAAGTGGTTGGCAAAGATAAGGTGTATTAAAGGTATTATCAACTACTAACTTTAAATTATGTTCATGGGCTAACTCAGCTACAGCTGCAATATCAACTACATCTAAGGTAGGATTACCTGGAGATTCTAAGTATAAGAACTTAGTATCTTCAGTAATTGCTTGTTCCCAATTTTTAATCTCATGAGGGTCAACAAAGTTGGTTTCAATTCCATACTTAGGTAAAGTTTCGGAGAATAAATGATATGTACCGCCGTAAATATATTTAGAAGCTACAATCTCTCCAGGTCCATCAGACAAAGTTAAAGCTGTTAAATCAATAGCAGCCATACCTGATGATGTAGCTAATCCCGCTTCTGCTCCTTCTAAGTTAGCTAATCTTTCTTCTAACACAGCATTAGTAGGATTTCCAATCCTAGAATAGATATTCCCCTCTTCTTCTAAGGCAAATAAACTGGCAGCATGATCTGCATCATCAAATTCATAGGAAGTTGTCTGATAGATAGGAACTGCTCTTGAATTATTACTATCTTCCTGGGGGTCATAACCTCCGTGTAACGCCTTAGTCTCAAAACTATACTCTTCTTCGCGACTACTCATTGGTAATACCTCCCTTGATTATAAAATAAAAAATCCTCTTCTTATAAGAAGAGGTTAATTACTCTTCTTATCTTTCAATACACTTAGGTATTGCAAGAATTGGCACCTTCCCTATTGGGGGTTGCCGGGCATCTTTGGGCCAGTCCCTCCACCACTCTTGATAAGAGTCAAATATTTGATTTTAAATAATAGTAACATACTTTAATAAAACTGTCAACCCTACTTAATCATCTCTATAGCATTGACATTAACAATTATATAGTCTTCTGTATCATCTTTAATAATTACAATTTCTTGTTCATTATCAGCGGACCCTTCGATAATTTCCCCTGTTATCACTTGCCCTCCCATAGTATAGATAGTCACCTCCACTCCTAACAAATGATTTTTAATAAAACTAACATTCATAATCTATTTCCTCCTTTTCTTATTAAGATATTATGATACTTATCAAAAAATATAATCTATTATTAACATTTTTTTCTATACACCATATTATATAGTGACTCATCGGAAAAAAGACCATTTAACAAAAAGATAAATCCCAGTTCACTCCTGAATTGCATAATATATATTAGTAATTTAACAGGAGGGATAGAATGGATTTTGTAGATGTAAAAAGTTTATTACAAAGCAAACAGTTTGAAGACAATCAAACAACTATAGTAGGACCTATGGAAATCATTTACCCTTCTTCTAAAGAAACAAATCAAAATTTACTAAACGAAGATGAGTCAACAAAACGTGCAGAGTCAGCACTAAAAACAAGTAAAAACCAAGGAGGAGAAAGAATGGCTGAAGAAGATTTAGAGATTCAACAAGTAAATGGTGGTTGTACTGAAGGTACTCCTGATCCAGACTTAGACGAATGTGAAGACTGTGAAGAGATTCCTTTTTGTTGCACCTTAGTTATTCCGGAAGGTTTTGAGATCCCTGACGATGACGAAGAAGACTATATCGAGGAAAACTTTGATCTAGCTGCTTATTTTGTAGACGGCTGTTTTGATTGTCTAGAAATCCCTTGTGCCTTAGAAACTGAAACTTGTGGAGAAATTGCAGTAACTCAACTAGCAATCAAAGGCTGTATTAAAACAATAGGAAGTTTATGTGTAGTTAGTGAATCTGCTCCAGAAGCAGGTTCTCAAGCAGCTGTCTGTTCTGAAGACTTAATCTGTGTTGATCCTGAAGACTTTGATTTGGAAGAAGATGACTTTGTACCTGTTTGTGTAGGTTGCGGTGCTAGTTGTCCTGGCGAAGATGGTACCCTTCGAGTTATTGGGGCTAATGTAGATGATGTCGATGAACTAGATAATGATGACAATGATGATCTTTGTGGCGAGCAAGTTTGGCAAATTGAAGGAACTCTTGAATTTGCTTGTGCACCTGTAAATGACTAATTAGTAGTGTGGGGCAACCCACACTTTTTCTTTCATTTTATTAAAAGGAGGAGGAAATATGAGTCAAAATAGAAGTTGTCCCGAAGGCAACTTAGATCCAGATTTAGACGAATGTGAAGACTGTGAAGAGATTCCTTTTTGTTGCACCTTAGTTATCCCCGAAGGTTTTGAGATACCTGACGATGATGAAGAAGACTATATCGCGGAAAACTTTGATCTAGCTGCTTATTTTGTAGACGGCTGTTTTGATTGTCTAGAAATCTCTTGTGCCTTAGAAACTGAAACTTGTGGAGAAATTGCAGTAACTCAACTAGCAATCAGAGGCTGTATTAAGACCATAGTAAGTTTATGTGTAGTTAGTGAATCTGCTCCAGAAGCAGGTTCTCAAGCAGCTGTCTGCTCTGAAGACTTAATCTGTGTTGATCCTGAAGACTTTGATTTAGAGGAAGATGACTTTGTACCTGTTTGTATAGGTTGTGGTGCTAGTTGTCTTGGCGAAGATGGTACCCTTCGAGTTATTGGGGCTAATGTAGATGAGGTCGATGAACTAGATGATGATGACAATGATGAACTTTGTGGCGAACAAGTTTGGCAAATTGAAGGAACTCTTGAATTTGCTTGCGGTATTGTAGATGATGAAGATAACGGTGACAATGGTGATAATGGTGATGACGAGGAAGTTTGTGAATGTCAAGTAACTACCCCCGGCGGTACTGATACAGAATGTACAATTGATACTCCTGAAGATGTAGAATCAACAGACTGTACTTTAAATATTCAAGTCTGTACGGGATGTAATGTTAACGGTAGTTCAATTGATTATACAAACACTTTTATAGATGATGAAGATAATGAATTTACTGTTTCACTTGCCTACAGTGAAACTGGTGAAGCCCCATCAAATATAGGAGAACTTTGTTCAGTCAGATGTTTTGCCAATGATACCGAAGCAGAAATTAGAGGTTTAGGAAGATGGGTAGAAAATGGTGAAGAACAACTATGTAATTTCCTGATAGAATTAACTGAGACTCCTATTGACCAAAATGATACAGGAACTATAACTATCTTTTGTCCTGGAGATGAAGAAAATCCTTGTCCTGATGAATTTCTTGGCGAGATAGTACACCAAACAGATATAACTTTTCCTGGACTTCAATCAGTTAATATTACTTCTCAACCTTGTGAAGCTCAAAATCAATAGTTTATAGTTACCTAGGGAAGATACTTCCCTAGGTTTTTACTTCTCTTTAAATTTAATTAATTTCTATAATTTCTACTTCTTTAATAGCCTCTTTTATCAACTCATCTACCTCTAAATCTTCTTCCCCTGCTCTAACCTGCTCTAAAGTAGGATGAGTTTCTGGAGTTTTAGGTACAAAAACAGTACAACAATCCTCATAAGGTTGAATCGAAATCTCATAAGTACCAATCTGTTTAGCCCGCTCTTCTATTTCTATCTTATCTAAACCAATTAATGGTCTATAGATAGGCATTTCTGGCATAACATTAGTAACATACATTGAATCTAAAGTTTGACTAGCTACTTGGCCCATACTCTCTCCGGTAACTAAAGCTTTACCGCCCTGTTGTTTAGTAAGCTGTTCTGCAATCTCTATCATCTTCCGTCTCATAATTACTGTTGTTAAATCTTCAGGGCAATGTTCATTAATTTCTTTTTGGATTTCTGTAAAGTGGACTACATGTAGATCAATTTCTCCTTGGTATTCAGCTAATACTTTAGTTAAATCAATCACTTTCTCTTTGGCCCGATCACTAGTGAACGGGAAGCTATGAAAATAAATTGGAGTAATCTCCACTCCACGCTTCATAGCCATCCAGCCAGCTACTGGACTATCAATTCCTCCGGATAACATGACTCCTGCCTTTCCTGTAGTACCTACTGGTAATCCTCTCATTCCTGTTATATCTTGGGTATAAATATATGCTCCTTCATATCTAACTTCCACGTTGACTTCAATATCTGGATTATCTAAATCAACTTGCAAGTTACTAAATTCATCTAAAATATAGGCTCCTAACTCTCGATTTAGCTCCATGCTATCCAAAGCAAATCCTTTATTGCTACGACTAGCACTAACTCCAAAGGTAACAGTTCCTTCTTGAGCTGGTAATACTTCCTCAACTGCTGTAATACAAGCTTCCTTAATTTGGTCTAAATCTAAATCCACTTCTAATGTAGGGCAGATTCCTACTATACCAGCTACCTTTTGTAATTTAGAAACTACTGTAGACTCCTCTAATGCCGTCTCTACAAAAATCCGCCCTGATGTTTTATAGATCTCAACTGTTTTTTCTGGGCCAACTCCTGCTAAAGCCTGTCTGATATTACTAACTAATTTATCTTCAAACATATGGCGGTTATGGCCTTTAGTTCCTATTTCTCCGTATCTGATTAAATATAATTTTTGCATGCTAATCACTCCTATTAATTATAATTTAGAGTTGACAATTGAGAATTGACAGTTTAAAAAATTTATCTCAATTATCAATTATTATTGTTATATATATTTTCGCAACATCTCTACTTTTTCCTTAACTTTATCTACTGTATAGTCTATTTCTTGCTGGGTAGTCTCCCAACTTAAGCTAAATCTAATAGCTCCAGTAATTAAATCTTGCTGCCTGCTAATTGCTTCTAAGACATGTGAACTAGCTTCCCGAGAAGAACAAGCTGCTCCAGTAGACAGATAAATCCCTTCTTCTTCTAAGCTATGAACTAAAACCTCTCCTCGTAAACCAGCAAAAGAAATATTAGCAATCTGAGGTGCTCCTGCCTTTACTGAAGGACCATTTAAGTAAGTATCATCTATTTCAGTCAAGATTCTATTAACTAGATATTCTTTTAGCTGGTACATAGTTTTAACCTCTTCTTGGTCAGGTACTAGACTAATTGCTTTACCAAAACCAGCAATCCCTGGTACATTTTCAGTTCCTGGTCTTAATCCTTCTTCCTGAGAACTACCTTCTAGTAGTGATTCTAATCGGGTATTAGCACTTACATATAAAGCACCAACTCCCATTGGCCCGTGAATCTTATGGGCACTCATAGAATAGAGGTTGATTCCTAATTGAGCCGGTTTTATATTTATCTTCCCTAAAGCTTGAATACCATCTACATGCCAATAAAGATTATCATACTGCTTGAGTAATTGACTTATCTTTTTTAAAGGTTGAATACTACCTAATTCATTATTAACAGCCATTGTACTAACTAAAATAGTTTCCTCATTTAAAACCTTCTCTAGTTGGTCTAAGTTTATTATCCCTTGCTGGTCAACTTCTATATATTTTACATCCCATCCTTTTTCAGCTAATTTTTCAAATACTCGTAGTACAGAAGGATGTTCTATAGAGGTAGTAATTAGTCTCTTACCATGTCGCTGTAATACATTTAGTGCTCCTTTAATAGCTAAATTATTAGCTTCTGTCCCTCCAGAAGTAAAAAAAAGTTCTTTACTTTGGACACTTAAATTATTAGCTATTTTTCGGCGAGCTTTTTTAATCAACTTTTCTGCTACTAGTCCTTTATTATGTAAAGAAGAAGGATTTCCATACTTCTCAGTAAAGACTTCATTTATTGTAGTAACCACTTCTGGCGCTACCTTAGTTGTTGCCGCATTATCTAGATAGATTTCTTTCATTGTTAAACCTCCAGTCTGTTCAGTTAATTAAACCTAGAAAATGTTGATATAAAGCCCCCCCATTACTCACCTTCTGTTAGCTTACTTTTCACTGAATTGAGTTTTTGCTCTATACTAGCCTCTTTATCCCGGCGGTCATCAATCTTAACATTAGTTGTTACTCTTTGGGCCCCATTAACAAATGGTACTTCATGTATTTTTCTAATAGCTACTAAAATATCATCTAATTCGCCTTCGATAATTGTCCCCATTGGAGTTAATTGATACTTGATATTCTCCTCTGCAGCCAATACATCTTGACAATCAGCTACATAATCACTCAAACCTGTATCTTCAGTCCCTACAGGTACGACAGTCACTTCTGCAATAGCCATCTTTATCACTCCCTGTTTATAATTTACAGTTTACAATTAACAATGTACAGTTAAAATCAAAACCGTACACTGTCAATTATCAATTAAATGTTACTAGCCCCTCTAACTGCGATACATCATAGCCATCTAAAATTTGACTAAGCTGATCTAAATCTTCAATCTTACTTTTCATAAATAATTTAGTTGCTCTATTCTTGCCAATGCCTGGTAAGGCTTCTAATTGGGTAATACCAGCCTGATTAATATTAAAGGGATACGGAATTCCAGTTATAGACCGATAACCGTGATCTATAATCTTAACATCTAATTTTTCTTTTAATTCAAATTGGCCCGGAATCCCAACTAAAATTGGATAAGTGCCTAATTGTCTACCAAAAGAAGTTTTTCCTCTCACTTCTTCAATGATCACATCTCTTAATAAAGTACCTACTGGGAAAACCATCTTTAACATTGGATGGTTAATTTTTTGATTAACTTTCTTTTTGTATTCTTTAAAGTCATATTTATCATAATCTGCAGTTTCATAATCTCCTACGGGATTAACTTGACGGATGTTAATTCTACGTAATAATAAATCAGATTCTAAAACTCTTTGTAAAAACTTAAAGTTAAGTTCCATTGTTTCAGGGCGTTCACCTTGTAAACCATGTAACAAATTAATCCCCGGTAATAGCTTAGGAACCCCCTGTTCTCTAAAACCAGCTAGTTGATTAACCTTCTTTATTGCAGTAAAAGTTTTATCTACAGTTGTACCAATTTGATTAGCTTCAAGAACTTGTGGATCTGCTGATTCTAATCCAAAAGCTGCTGTATCGCCAGCTGTATTATAGGTAGCAATAGTCTCTAACATCTTAGTACTCCGCTCAGGAAAGTCTGCAATAGTAGCCGGATTAATATTATCCATATGTAAGGTCTTGAGCTTAGGTGCTACTTCTCTAATACCACTATATAATTCTTCTATAGCTGTTGGATTAGGGATCAATTTCTTCCCTTCTCTTTTACTTTGAAAGAGTAATAAATTTGTTTGACTACCTAATCTAAAATGCCTATTACCTAATTGATACAAAGCTTTTACTTCTTTAATAATACCTTCTATACTTCGATGATAAGTTACTTCTTTAAATCCTTCACTACAAAAGGAACAATTACTATTTCTAGGGCAACCACGAAAAGTTTCTAGTTCACAGACTAATTCAGGAAAGTTAGGGTGTAGTTTAGTTACTGGGGCACCTAATTGAGCCCAGTTATCAACTACTTGGCTTACACTCTTCTCGGCTAAAGGATTAGTGGAAGTTAACTTCTTATAAGCCATTAATCCTGGTAATTCAGAAGCTAAGTGATCAATATAATCCACTTCTAATTGGCAATTTACAATGGGCCCACTTAAAATAGTTTCTGTTTCGGGAAGATTTTGGGCTATTTGCTCTATTTCAGTAACTGAAATAGGCTTCCCACCTAAATATTTCCCAGGAACAGTTGTTCCAGCAATGATAATAGTTAAATCTGTTTCCTTTAACTCCTCTACTTTTTCTTCCTCTTCTCTAAATTGATCTATTGTTAAATACTCAATCTCTTTTTGATTTACTCCTGCTGCTTGTAAAGCACCATAAGTATATCTTACATGTGGTGCAATATAAGGAGGCACTCCTAAACAGGAGGGTTCGTCTAAATAACCATCTAAAATAGTAACTTTTTTAGCCATATTTTATGTCCCTCACTTGCATAAATAGTAGTGTTACAATAGTTTATTATACCAATTTAGTCTTAAAAATAAAAGTAAAGCTTGATAAACATTTCAGCTATACTTCTAATTTTAGTACATTCCCCTCAATAAGTTGAAAAAATTGGGCAAAGGATGGATATTCTTTAAAGTAGAATAAGTGGCTTTGACACTTACAATCACTAGCTCCAAATCCAGATAGAGGAATAAATACAGCAGGTAATGATTCTAAAACGTTGGCCCACCTATGTTCATAGCGGTCCTGACTATATGTATACCAAATTTCTAATAATTCTGTAGCTTCTCGTAAATAATCAATATGCCAATGTGATTTCTTATCTTTTTGAGCATGACGGTTGACTCTAGATTGAACACCTCCAGGGCCTAAAGCGCTACCAACATAAACATAATATCCTTGTTCCAGATCTAAAGGGCCAAAACTACCAACTTGAATCTTTTTTTCTCTTGTTGCCTTTAAAAGTAGTATATAAGTTCCTGGCTGAGATGATATAGTCTCTTCAATCTGATTTGTAGTCATTTTTACCTCCTTAGCAAAATACCTCGTGTAATAATCTAACTTTTTTACCTATATATTATAATAACGGATTAATGAGGAGGAATTCCAATGGCAATTAAAGATTTAGTATCTAATTTAAGTGACCAGAAATTAATTAAAGATTATCAAGTTAAAGCAAAACAAAATAATGAATGGCTAACAATCAAATGTAAACTTAAGAATAAAGGGAGTATGATAATTAGTAAACTAGATGGAACAGAAACAAAAGAAGACTTTCAAAACCAATTTAAAGAGTATCTTTCTGCAAGCGAAATTAGAATTATAGCCTATTATACTTCTGAACCTAACAAAATAGTAGATTGGGTGGAAAATAGGAAATATGATAAGCAAAGTCTTTTAATAGTCTGTTTAAATGAGGCAAAAGAAAGAAAGTTTCTAACCAAGCTACAAGAAATCATCAACCAATAGTAATTTGGGGTTAATTATTAACTATAATTTATTTTTGGTTTTCTTGATCAACTGCAGAGTTATCATCTATACTTTCACTTAATTGAATATTCAAAGCATTAACTGAAATATTTATTTCAATTGCCGATAGAAGTAAAGATAACATCAATGAACCAAGTCCAAAGGCAAAGAAAACTTCGCCTGCTATTTTATTATTAAAGAACAAAAAGAACATAGACAAAACACAAAAAAATAAAGCTAAAATAGCTAAAAATTGCATATTTCTAATGATTTTAACCCTCTTTTTTAAATTCATTAACTGAGAGGCTATAATATCATCTTTGGTTCCTTTCTTCTTAGCTTCATCATGCAAATTCCGAATCAAATTAGCTAAAACTACAAATCTATTTGTATAAGCTAACAGCAATAAAGAAATAGTAGAAAAAATAAGAGCAGGAGTAGTTAAAGTAAATTCCATGTTTATCACCTCATATTTGTGTTTTTATATTCAACGCCTTCGTGGAATAGTAGATTTCAATTGCTGCTATTATGAGGGCCAACAAAAAAAGTATAATAGCAATTGAAAAAAATATAGTAGCTATCATAACCTCTTTAAATAATAATAAAAGCATAGTTGATGTTGAACAGAATAAAGATAAAACTCCAAAAAACTGTAAAAATTTAATATAAGAAATGCGCTTAGATAATATAAATATTTGTTTTCTATAATACTCTGGTTGATCTGAATTGTTATTTTTAATTTTTAAGGATAACCTCCTAATCAATTTAGCAACAGCTGAAAATCTAACAGCATAAGCAGCCATTAATAAAGAAAGCGTCGAAAATAATACAGCTGGAGTTGTTATTTTTAACATATCATCATGTGGCCTCCTTGATATTTTTTAATTACTATAAAGATTTTCATTATTATATCATATTTTTAAGATATAGATCAAATTAAGTAACTTAACTATACTTATTTTTTCTGAATTATTCTATTTGTAAATCAACTAAATGTCTAATGATTACTCTAATTACTGCATAAGCTGGAACTACAAATAAAGCTCCTAATACTCCAAATAATAAAACAGCAATTAAAACTAAGAACAGAACAATTAAAGGATGAATATCAAGCCGATCTCCTTGGACAACAGGTCGTACTAAATTTCCTTCTAATTGCTGAGTGATTATTAAGACAATAATTAATTTTACTACCATTAACCAACTATTTGTAATAGCTATTAAAGCTGTAGGAATAAAAGCTATCATAAGTCCTAAAATAGGGATTAAAGATCCTAACATTGCTATTAAAGCAAGAGCTAAGGCATTAGGAAGACCAATAATTAAGTAACCAATAAACATCAAAATCCCTAAGATAAAAGCCACAATCAGTTGACTACCAATATAACTAGCTAAAACATGATCAACCTCTTGTAAAATTTCTTTTGTTTTCTTTTTTTTATGCCCTGCAAAGAAGGATAAAATGAATCTATAAATTCTTCTATCATCTTTAAGAAGATAGAATACTACAAAAGGAATCAAAATCACAATTGTTCCTAGATTAGTTAAGGAAGAAAAAACTCCCATAAAATTATAATTGCTAATTTCTCCTAAAATATTTTGCATAAATGATATTACTCGCTCTTGTAGATTAAATTGGTTTAAAAAGTTTAAATGGCCACCTCCTATTTTAATTATCTTACGCAAGTTTTCTCTTGCATCATCATAATGAAGAGAGATATAATTAATTAATTTTTGTATTTCATTACTAATTATGCTCCCCCCAAAGTAGATAACTATAATAGTAATAGTGATGATTAGTAAAAAGGTAAGTAAAATAGCTAGATTTTTATATTTGATTTTAGTAGTTAGAAACCGAACTAATGGTCTTAATAAATAGTAAAAAAATCCTCCTAATAATAAAGGGAATACTACAATAGATAAACCTTTAGATAATGGTTTCATAACATAAGGTATTTGACCACCTAAAAATATAATTAATAATACTAAAATAATCCCCTGAGCTATTTTGAAGAATTTTCCCTTTAACATACTTGATTCCCCCTGGTTAATTGCTTATTCTATTGATTTTTAATTATCAGAAAATAACTGTAGTTGTTTAAAATCTTCTGTTACTAAATTAGATAAAGTCACTCCGATTAATCGAACTTGATCTTTTAAATTAATTTCTGATAGTAATTCATTAGCTAAATTAAAAATAGTAGTTTGATCTTTAATAAAATTTCTTGTAACTGTTTTACTACGAGATATCTCCGTAAAATCAGTATACTTTAATTTTAGAGTTACAGTTCTTCCTTTGACTTTTTTATTTTCCCTTCTAGTGTTGACTTGTTGAGATAATTCGATTAAGTAATCCCTTAAGATAGATTTATCTTTAGTATCTTCTTGAAAAGTGGTTTCTTTTCCAATAGATTTAGGAGCACTAGGAGGTGTTACTTTTCTATTATCTTCTCCCTGGGCCAACTTATAAATCTGGTACCCTTTCTTACCTAACTTTCTTATTAGAAATTTAGCTTCAGCCTGAGCTATATCTTCTATCTTATAAAACCCCAATTCCTTTAGCTTGACTTCAGTCTTTGGCCCTACCCCCCATAGTTCACTCACATCTAATCCAAATAAGATATCTTCTACTTGACTAGGAGAAATAATTCTAAACCCATCTGGCTTATTCAAATCTGAAGCCAGTTTTGCTAGATATTTATTATAACTAATCCCTACTGAAGCAATTAAGTTTAATTTTTCCTTAATGGAACGTTTGATCCTCCTTGCGATTTTGATACTATTTTCTCTACTATGGTTAACATCTAAGTAAGCCTCATCTAAAGATAAAGGTTCTACCAAAGCAGTATACTCTTTAAAGATATCTTTAATTTTAACAGATACTTTTTTATACTTATCATGATCTGGAGCTAGATAAACTCCATCAGGACATAACTGGCGTGCTTTATAAATTGGCATCGCCGAATGGATGCCATACTCTCGTGCTTCATAAGAAGCTGTACTGACTACCCCTCGCTTACTCTTCCCTCCAATAATCACTGGTTTATTTTTTAAATTTACATTATCTCTTTGTTCAATAGAAGCATAAAAAGCATCCATATCTACATGTATAATATCTAATTCCATAATATCCCTCTAAAATTATTATAATAAAAACTCTAATAATAGTATTCTTAATTAAAAAAAAGATTCCTACAAAAAGTAAAAAAACATACTTATTAATTTCCATTCTTTTTTATTAACTTATATTCTTCTCTGTTCTCTTGGGCTAAGAACAAAAGTTGTTCGAGCATCTTTTTCATATTAAGAGTGTCCTCTTAAATTGATTATATATTTTTAGGTTGTTGAATAAAAGATTTTTCTAGTAATAAACTGTTTTATTTTCACAATATATTTTAGTCCTTTGCCATTTAGTTAGCCTAGTGCTTCCTTCATTCTCGAAAATTAACCCTTATATCATCCTGATACGGGTTAATTTTAAGAGTCACTCTCTGAAATATATTGTTTATAATAATTGCAAATTAATTAAACAAGGTGTGATAATATAAATATTTAAAAGCATAAAAAATAGAGAAGATGTTCTAAGCTAACAGAGAAAAGAAACTAAGACGGAAAATTGAGAAATTACGTTTGAAATTACATCAAGCAATGAAAGAGAAGACTGAGTTTAACCAAGAAGAGATTGTAGAGTTAAGTCAAAAGTTAAACGAATTAATTTATCAGTATTGTAAAAAAGATAATATACTAGATAAAATAAAACAAACTAGACTATAAAGAATGAAAAGAGTTAAGAGAATAAAAAATAGATATTAGAAATACCTATAATAAAATTTGGATAAGGAGAGATCTTATTTTGTTTCAAGATAAGAAGAGAATATCTACTTATCAAGCCGTAATGCTTGTTATCTCCAGTGCTATAGGAAATGTTTTTGCAATTATGTCTGTCTTTCTTGTAAAGGATGCAGGAAGAGATGGCTGGCTTTCATTAATTTTGGCCTATGCTATTGGAATGATAATAGGATTAATATTGATTAAATTAGGATCATATTTTCCGAATAAAACTCTTGTTCAATATTTACCTGATGTCTTAGGAAAATTTTTGGGTAAATCAATTGGGCTGATTTGGATTTTAAGTTTTTGGTTACTTACTGCTATAGTCCATCGTGAAAATGCAGAAATCATTAAGTTTTTTATGCCACAAATTTCTTCCTCATCAATTATTATAATGACAGTTTTATTAAATATCTATATATTGAAAAAAGGTTTTAAGATATTTGCTAGAATTGCTGAGTTATTGATACCGATGATGATAATATCTATATTATTGGGTATATTTTTCATTATACCCGAGATGGAATTAAAAAGATTAACTCCTATAATAGAAATGGGATTTTCACCTGTACTTAAAGGTATTCCTCGGCAGTTAGCTTTTGTTATGCAGACTATACTTTTTATGGGATTTTGGTTTCCTCGTTTGAATAATAAGAAGAAAGGGACAAGTATATTTTTAGCTGGATTATCTATATCAGGAATACTTTTAACCAGTTTAGTAGTAGCAACTATAGCTGTTTTGGGGCCAAAATTGATTGTTAAGCTTACAGTTCCTGCTCTTTATTTATTCCATGGTACTATTTTTATAGTATTTTGGGTAATATCTACCTTTGTACAGACACTAGTCTTTTTTTATCCTAGTGTTATTGGGCTTGCTCAATGGCTTAATTTAAAAGATTATAAGTTCTTAATTCTACCTATGTCTATCATTACAGTAACATTGGCTTTATTACCTTCTAGTTTTATGGAAGTGTTAGATTTAAATAACCTAGATAATCTTTTGATAGTATTGCCATTGGGGCTTTTAATCCCTATTATTTGGTTTATAGCTATAATTAGGGGGTTCAGTAAATCTTAAGGGAAAAGAAATTAAAATCTTGTTTATTCACTTTTAGAACTTGCTAAATTAATTATTCAACAAGGTAATTTTTTAAAAAACAAAATAAAAGAAGGACTAATTACTATTACCAATAATATAAATAATAGAACGATTAATTTTATGGAGGGATATTAATGAAATTACAAGGAACAAAAACAGAAGAAAATTTATTGAAAGCATTTGCTGGAGAGTCTCAAGCTCGAAACAGATATGATTACTTTGCTTCACAAGCCAGAAAAGATGGTTATGAGCAGATTGCTGAAATTTTTGAGGAAACAGCACGAAATGAAAAAGAACATGCTAAAAGATTCTTTAAGTTTTTAGAAGGAGGAACAGTAAACATAGAAGCTGGTTATCCAGCAGGAGTAATTGGTACTACAGAAGAAAATTTAAAAGCAGCTGCTGCAGGAGAAAATGAAGAACACACTGAATTATATCCAGAATTTGCTCAAGTAGCAGAAGAAGAAGGGTTTACTGAAATTGCTAGAGTCTTTAGAGAAGTTGCTGAGGTAGAAGAAGAACATGAAGCGCGATATTTAGCCTTATTAGAAAATTTAACAGAAGGTGAAGTTTTTGCTAAAGATGAAGAAGTTAGATGGAAATGTGGTAATTGTGGTTATGTCCATGAAGGAGAGGAAGCACCAAAAGAATGTCCAGCTTGTGCTCACCCACAAAGTTACTTTCGACTTAAAGAAAAAAATTATTAAGATATATCTAGATAAAAGAGTAGGCAAATTGCCTACTCTTTTATCTGATTAATTTGTTCATTTATAAGTATTGTAAAGTTTAATAATGAACTCGAACTAACCAAAACTTAGTTTGAGGGCTCCAACCTAAATCCCAAGGAACTCGATAACGATCTGCATTATGAGAATTAACTAAGATATACCCCTTAGAATCAATCCCTGTTACAACAGATATATGTTCTACAGACCCCTGGTTCTCATAGGCTATATAATCTCCTGGTAATAACTCATAAGAAGACTTAAGCACTTGATCATAAGTACCTCGGTCAATTACTGAAGCCCGACCACTATGAGTCATATACCTATTAAAAGCATGAGCATTTAACCAAGCTTTAGTGCCATCTCTTTGATTATAATCCCAAGTACTACTTTTTTTAAATCCTCCTCCTTCATGCAGAATTTGAGAAGCAAAATTAGCACAATCACCACCTCGATGATTAAAATTTCTATATTCTTTATTATATTGAAAGTCATATTCTATTGGAGTAGCAGCACCACAGTATTTATTCGCGTATTTTAAAGCTTTAGTTCTTTGGGGCTTGAGATCAGAAATATCTTTAGCTTCTTGAGCCAGAATAAATTCTTGTAAATTTTGTTGTTGATTCAACTGAACAGAAGTTGATAATGGATCTCTATACCATTCTTTTTTGATTATCCAGCCTTTTTCTTGCGAGGATAAATCCAAATAATGATAGGTTCCTAGTCTAAAGGAATTATATTTATCTGGTTCATCTTGATAGGAATACTGATATTCTGTAGAGACTAATAAATTCATAGTAAATTCATCTTCTTTTTCTTCCATATTTGTGACAATTACTTGGGAATTAATATCCTTGATTTCTACTCCTTGTTTAATGGCCCACTTATGTAAATA
The DNA here is from genome assembly GCF_054657635.1 of Halanaerobaculum tunisiense. Lineage (NCBI taxonomy): Bacteria > Bacillati > Bacillota > Clostridia > Halanaerobiales > Halobacteroidaceae > Halanaerobaculum > Halanaerobaculum tunisiense. The sequence continues at coordinate 10,910 of NZ_BAAHYI010000009.1, read as the reverse complement.
ATTCATCTTCCTTAGCTCATGTTGATAAGCCCACAAGCTATATTTGTTATCTTCATTATAGAATTTTTTTAAAGCGGTTGAATCCTGTTTTAATATAGCTTTATTTCTAGAATCAATTATTTCTTGTACCTTTATTGGTAACATATCCTCTAGATTTTCTTCTGTAAGTACAGTAGTACCTGGAGGAGACCTATCTTGTAGATAAAATCCTATTCCGCTAATAAACAAAACAATTAATAATAAAGTCATTAGCTTTTTTAATTTAATAAAAATAAACATACTTTCCCCTCCACAATAGACTTATAAAATTATATGTCCTAAATTAATATTCTATTCCTTAAATTTTTAGATGGTTATTTTATTAGAAATTATAACTAGTTAATAATAAATAAAGTAATAATTGATAATAATAATTTAAAAGGAGGGGAATAAATGAGAATACCACGTCATATTGGTGTCATACCTGATGGTAATAGAAGATGGGCTCAAAATCATGATTTAAATAAAGAAGAAGGTTATACTTATGGATTAGGCCCCGGATTAGAATTATTTAAATTATGTAAAAAGGAAGGAGTTGAAGAACTAACTTTCTACGGATTTACTATGGATAATACTAAACGTCCTTCTATCCAGACTAAATCATTTACTAAAGCTTGTATTGAAGCAGTTAAAATGTTAACGGTCGAAGATGCTTCTATCTTAGTAGTTGGTAATACAGAATCAGATATGTTTCCGGAAGAACTATTACCCTATACTACAGCGAGACAAGATTTTGGCACAGGAGAAGTAAAAGTTAATTTTTTAATTAATTATGGCTGGCATTGGGATTTAAGCAATTTAAATAAAAACGAAAGTCGATCTAAAAAAGGAATTATTTCTTCTCTTAAATCAAAGGATATCTCCCGGATAGATTTAATTATTCGTTGGGGAGAAAGAAGGAGATTAAGTGGATTTTTACCTGCTCAGTCAGTTTATTCAGATATTTATGTAGTTAACAACTATTGGCCTGATTTTAAAACAGAGGACTTTTATCAAGCCCTACAATGGTATGATAAACAAGATATTACTCTAGGTGGCTAATAAATAAAGCCTCAACTTGAGGCTTTATTTATTCGTTAATATTAATTTCTTCTGTTTGAATTAAAGCGTATTCAGTCAGTAAGGGGCCAACTATTTCGGTCACAGCAGTAGTAAATAGTAAAATATTAAAGACTAACATTCCTACCTGCGAGCCATGTACAGAAAAATTAATAAAGTCTCGTTGTACTGTATAAGCTAAGTCAATAGCTACTCCCACTTGGGGTAATAACCCAACTCCAATATATTTAGTAACTTTGGGGGGAGCATTGGATAACCAGCCTCCCAAAGACGCCCCACCTACCTTCCCAATAATTCGAGCTAGAGCATAGACTAAAGCTAATACCAAGAAACTCTGCGAAGTTATCTGATTAAATTGAATGTGAGTTCCAGCTAAGATAAAAAAGATAGCATATAAAGGAATAGTTAAAGTATCCATATGCTTAGCCACTCCTAAATACTTCCGAGAAAAGTTCCTATAAGCAAATCCAACTGATAGATTAGCAATTAAAGGAGAAAAATCCAGAGCTAAAGAAATAGCAGAAATCCCCACTATAGTGGATAATAATAATAGTATTTTCCTTGTTTTTTTACCAGAATAGTAATTCATTAGTTTTTGAGACAAATAACCTACATTTAAGCCTAGTAAAATAGCCCCTAGTATCTTAAATGTCGGAATGCAAATAGCAGTAAAGAAAGAAAACTGTAATTCATCTGCTACACTAATTAAAGCAATTGGTTCAGCAAAGCTAAAAATTATTAAAGCTAATGCTTCATCAATTGCTAAAATCATTAATAAAGTAGCTGCAAATTCACCTCGAGCTTTATATTCCTTAATCACTAATACAGTAGCTGCTGGAGCAGTGGCAGAGGCTATAGCTCCTAGCAATAAAGCTATAAATAAAGGTTGCTCTACAAGTAACATACTAATAGTTACTAGCGAGAAAGCACCTAACGACTCCAAAATAACAATTAAAGCAAACTCCAGCTCTAACTTTTTGAGTACTCTAATAGATAATTCACTACCAATAGTAAAAGAAATAAAGGAAACGGCTAAAATAGTTACATAGTTAAAAGAATCAATTAAATAAGTATACCATTCTTTCTGTAAAGTAGATAAAAAAGGAAGATTATAGATTAAATTATCACTAAATAAAATACCAATAAAGATATACCCTACAACACTAGGAATCTTTAGTTTTTTAGTAATTGCAATTACTAAAAAAGAAACTACAATTAAACTACCAATAATATAAATTGTTTTATGGCTGAGATGGTTTAACATTGACCACTGTTGAAGGTCTTGAAGGGTACTAACAGCTTCTAAACTCATGTATGTCACCTCTTAAAAATTATATTTCACTACCTTTATTTATTAATTGTCTGTAACTTTGTTAATTCCTGGTTATTATTAAACATAACTAATATTATGGTTCACTAAAAAGTAGCTCTTTGAATTAAGTATTTAAAGCTAGTTTTCTATTTTTCAAAACTATAATACCGATAACACAGAAAAATAAGTTAGATAAAGCTGATATATCCTTATCTTTTAGTCCTTTAAGTAATTTCTTGAAGTTATAAGTTGCAACTTTAAACCCGAGCCAGATTTTTACCCATAGTTTTCCCTAACAGGGATTTCATCAATGTTATATTTGTTTCTGAAGGTTGAAGGAATACCTTCAATTCCAGCTCGTTTATTAGCTAATTGCTGATATTCATCTGTGCTCATCTTTTCTTATAGTAAAGCTATCTGATAATCTTTATCAGTGAATCTAATTGTATTAAACTTTTTCTGCTTTAAGATACGACATATGAAATAATCGGTTTAATCAGACCCCTAACCAATCGAATTTACCCTTTTGGGAAAGTTAATTTCAATCGAAATTAATCAAGCATATACTTCTGTTTTTTTCTTATTATTGTAGATTGATGAACATCTAACTCTTTAGCTGCTTCTCTTGTAGTACTACATTTATCTAAAGCTTTAACCAATAATTTTTTTTCTAGCAATTCTACTGCTTTTTTTAAAGGAATAATATCTGAAATCTTAATATATTTTTCGAGATCATTTTCACAAATAAATTTTTTTGGTAAATCATCTTTAGTAATCATTTCATTATTAGACATTACCACTAATCTCTCTATTAAATTCTTCAACTCCCGTACATTTCCAGGCCAATCATAATTGATAAGATATTCTAAAGCAATAGAAGAAATCGCCTTATCCACTCCATGTTCTTTTTTAAACTTATTTAAAAAATCAGAAATTAAGATCGGAATCTCCTCTCTTCTTGCTCTTAAAGGAGGAATTGAGATAGGAACTACATTGAGGCGGTAAAATAAGTCTTTTCTAAATTCATCTTTCTGAACCATCTTCTCTAAATCACGATTAGTAGCAGCAATAATTCTTACATCTATGGGAACCGGTTTTGTTCCTCCAATCGGCATTATTTCTCTTTCTTGAATAACCCTTAAAAGCTTTACCTGTAAGTTCAGAGACAGTTCTGCAATTTCATCTAAAAATAGAGTGCCGCCATCTGCTAACTCAAACATCCCCTTTTTGCCTTCTTCCTTGGCTCCAGTAAATGCTCCCTCTTTATATCCAAATAATTCAGATTCTAATAAATCTTCAGGAATAGCACCACAGTTAAGCCTTATAAATGAATTTTCACTGCGTGAACTGGATTTATGGATTAATTCAGCCACTAATTCTTTCCCCACTCCAGATTCACCTAACACCAATACTGTCGAATCAAATTTACTTACTTGAATTGCAGAATCCAAGACTGTCCTCATCTCTTTACTCTTAGCTACTATCTCTCCATCATCCATCAGCTGCAGTCTAAGCTCTTCTAATTCCTGATGATACTTAGCAGTTAGTTCTTTTACTTCCTTTAACTCTTCTCTTAACCTATTTAATTCTGTAATATTCCGGACATTAGTTACAATTCTAATCAGCTCTCCATTATCATTAAAGACAGGATTACCGGTTACTATGACATCTTTTTCATCATTAATCTGCTGCATAATTGTTACTGGTTTTTCTCTTTTTTTAACTAATAAAGAAACTGACTGTGAAAATATTCCTTCCTGTTGTAAATTCTCCATATGTTCACCAATTAATTCTTCCTTTTTTAATCCGGTTATTCTTTCATAAGCACTATTCATTTCAATGGTACATCCTTCACCATCAGTAATATAGATCCCATCATACGAAGACTCAATAATAGTCTTTAATTGTTTATTTAATTTCTTGACACTGTCTAATTCTTTACTGATAGATTCTATTTCAGAGATATCCTGAAAAACCCCTACTGCCCCAATAATCTTATTTTCTTTTTGAATAGGATTTCGATTACTAACAGCAGTATCAGCTCCGAGCTTTAATTTTTTAGAATATTGTGGTTCTCCCGATTCAAGCACTTCTAGCAGTCCAGTCTGAGGAATAATCTTATCAATTTTCTCTCCTAATGCTTCCTCTCGTGGAATTCCTAACATTCTTTCTGCTGCTTTATTATAAAGAGTAATCTTTCCCTCAGTATTAATCACTACAATAGAATTATAAGTAGAATTTAAAATAACATTAAATTCATCAATCATTCGTTTAACTTGCGGCCAGCATTTCATTAAATCTGTGGTAGATAAAATTCCTATAATCTCATCCTGGTCATTAACTACAGCCACAAACTCTCTATCAAAAACATTATTAATTATATCATCTACGGATTGATGGTGATTTATAGTAATCATTTCTGGTAGATTAATACTTCCTGCTAAGCAACTAGAAATTTTCTTAGTTAAAGAAGTAGAATTATTTATCATCTGTAGTAAATAATGGCTAGTAATCAGTCCTAACCTATTATTATCCTCATCTACTATAGGAGCAGAATTAATCCTTTGGTTAATAAAGATTTCATTTACTTCATTTAGGGACATATTAGACCTAATCATTACGACTTTTTCAAGCATAATATCTTTGACTTTTAACATCTAACCCCCCCTATCTAATCTTATTGTTATTAAACTCCTTCTAAGCAAAACTTATATTAAGCAAATTCCATAAATATGAAGCTTATTATATATCTTCAACAAAAAAGCTTATTTTCCTTGGAAGAGTTGATGGAATTACAGCCAAAAACTAGATTGAAGCCTGTTGCAATTATTTGCTAACAGACTTCAATTACAGTACAGATGATTCTTCACAATATTAATCAAAGAGTCTAATTATGATATTTTGCTTAAACCATTATAAGATTAGAATAAGAGGGGAAGCAAGATAAAGATTTTTATCCTGCTCCTTTGAATTATTATTTTTCTTACATTCTAAATTAATCCTTATTATGCTGCTTTTGATTCTTCTACTTTATCAAGTTCTTTATCAGGACCGATTAGATAATAAATAATGAATCCCACTCCTAATCCCCATGCTGCACCTTTAGTTGCCAAAATTGCTCCCATGACACCTGCTACTCCTTTTTGAGCATCAGTTTCAACATAATTCATAGCAAGTCTAGTACAGACATAGCCCTGCACTAATAGTGTCAAGGAGAGGGCAACCGGTAGCACCGGCTTTAAGAAAGAAACAATAGGCATCAACATTAAAGAAAGGAAAGTAGTTATCCTAAATGTTCCTGCTCCACTAAAGAAAGAATCCATATATTTTCTGCCTTCTTTATATCTTTCTCCCACAGCTGCAGTAACTGCTGCCCATAAAGGACCGCATAATGGAGCGTATGGAATTACAACTGATTGAATCAAATTACGTAAAGCACTTATGATATTGGAACGATTAGGATTTAAATCTATATTTTCATCGGTTCTTTCTTCATCTGCTTCTTCTACCAATGCTTTACTGGTAATAAAGTCACCAAAAGCAATTATATAAGCCACAAGCGCCATAGGGATTGCTTTAAGAAACACACTTAATGCTGGAAATCCAACGCCTAAAGGACTCGTCTTTTCTAATACTAATCCTACTTTCGGTAAGAATATTGACCAATCTATATTAGGAACAGGAATCTCCCCAATTACTGCTCCAACTATTAATGCTATTAATACCCCAGGTAACATACCATATTTACCAAAAAGATATAATAAATTACTATCTTTTTTAGCATATTTATATTTTATAGAGAAAAGCACCCAATAAGAAACTATAGTTCCCACAAGAATCGCAATAGGAAATTGATTAAATCTTCCTCCGGCCTCTATTTCACCGATTACAGCGGCAACTCCGGCTCCTAAAAGAATCCCTCCTTTAATTGAATCTGGGATCCACTTAATTAATTTATTAGCCCAGCCGGTAACCCCCATTATTAAGAATATTACTCCTACCATCATCTGTAAAGCAATTACAGCATGAATCCGCGGTACTCCTATAGAGTATTTTTCGAGAAAACCTAATACTAGTGGTATAGCTGGAGTTATCCACCCAGGCACTACTGGATCGCCTAATAAGACATGTAAATTATACAGCAAACCATTGATGATCACCATTGATAGAGCTAATTCAAAAGAAAAGCCCATAGTTTGAGTTAAAATCGGTATTGCTCCAAGACAGGTTGAACATAACAATAGTCCTTGAAAGAATTCAGGCCACGCCCAATCATAGTGAATAATTGGCATTCGTATTTTGAAAGGCCCAAACGGAATATAAGGCTGTTCTTCTCCTTCTTTTCTTTCCTTAATCGGCATTTTACTCCCCCCAGTTTAATTCATTAGTTTTATAATTCTTGCCGCAATTCTTCTCTAAATTTAGGAGCAGCTATTTCAATCAATGCTTCTGCTCTATGGCGTAAAGATTTACCTCGCAAATCTGCTACTCCATGTTCAGTGACAATAAAATGAACATCGTTACGAGAAGTAGTAACAGGCGTACCAGCATCTAATTGAGGTACAATCCTTGAAATTTCTCCACCTGCTGCTGTAGAAGGCATAGCAATAATTGACTTACCGCCTTTAGAAAATGATGCACCGCGCACAAAATCAACCTGACCGCCTACACCACTAATCTGAGTACCATTTATTGTTTCGGAAGCTACCTGCCCCATTAAATCTACCTCAACTGCCGAATTAATAGATATCATCTTCTTATTCTGACCGATTATCCGCGGATCATTAGTATAGTCTACTGGACACATCTCAAGGATAGGATTCTCATCAACGAAGTCATAAAGCTTTTGGGTACCCATTAAGAAGGTTACAATCATTTTTCCGTAATGTAGTGTTTTCTGGCTATTATTAATCACCCCTTTTTTAATTAAGTCTACAACTCCATCTGAAATCATTTCCGAATGAATACCTAAATTCTGTTTATCAGTTAAGAAATTTAAGACTGCATCAGGAATAGCTCCAATTCCTAACTGTAAGGTAGAACCATCTTCAACTAATGGGGCAACATTCTTGCCAATTTCTTCTTCAACGTCACTAATTTCTGATTTGGGTAGTTCAATAATCGAATTAGAAGTCTCTATAATATGATCAATCTCAGATACATGAATAAAGGAACCATAAGTCTTAGGCATCTGATCATTAACTTCAGCAATTACTATATCTGCTGTTTCTGCGGCCGGCTTTGTATAGTCTGCTGAGATACCATAACTACAATAGCCATGTTTGTCAGGCGTAGAAACCTGAATCATAGCTACATCAACAGATAGATAATCCTTCTTAAATAGTCGAGGAATTTCAAAAAAGAATGTGGGAGTATAATCAGCCCGGCCTTCGGCTACAGCTTTGCGGGTAGTTCCACCTACAAATAAAGCATTATGTCTAAAGCTATCTTCCATTCTCGGCTGGGCATATTCTGCATCTCCCATAGCCAGCATATGAACAATCTCTACATCACTTAATTCTGGAGCTCGCTTAACCATTGCATTTACCGTATCCTGTGGTTCTGCACAAGCATGACCTAAAACTACTCTATCACCAGACTCAATCGTTTTTACAGCCTCTTTAGCACCTTTCACTTTGCTTTTATACTTTGTTTGCCAAGTCATTCTTAGCCTCCTTATTTTTACGCTAGCAAAATTTAAGCTATTTACTAGTCACAAATCAATCCTGTTACTTCACTATTTAACATATCTAATATCTGACTATTTACTTTCTTTATCAACTCTTCTTTACTTAGCTGATTACCATTTAAGATAAAACCGCGGATGTTAATTGTTGGAAATTCATAATCATTAAATTTAGAAGCACAGCCTACATGACAGCCATTGACGATCAGCAGTAAATCTAGCTCTTCTTCAGTAGAAAAACAAGAAGTAAATGAGACAGCTAATCTTCTTTTTAACTTATCAACTAATTGTTTGCGCTTTAACTGAGGATTACAGCCGCCACAATACTTAACACCAATCTTCATTTAAGTTATACCTTTCCTATTTTTTCGGCGTCTGCTCAAAATCTCTTTAGCATCACTAATTAATTCATCACTGACTCCTTCGATAGCTTTAATATCTGTTAAATCGGGAAATTCTTCTTGTAAGGAATCAATTACTACTTCTTCCATTGTTAACTGAGCAGCTGGACATTGACTGCAAGCTCCTAATAACTTAACTTCCAGCCTACCTTCTTCTAATTTAACTGCTTTGATATCGCCATTATGTGAGGCCAATTTTGGCCTCACATTTTCATCCAAAAATTCCTGAACCTCTGCTAAATCCATAACTGATCCTCCTTAAGCGATTATTCTTCCTTGACGTCAACTATATTTTTGGCTAACTCTTTTTTCTGCTCTAAATTGCCCTGACGCTGAATCATAATCCGCTGAGCCATTGGTGAGCCAGCCCCGTGCATAGATTCTGTTCTATAGCCAACTGCAGCTGTTCCTAAGGACATATTCTCAATGAATCTCAACATCTTCATCCGATTTTCTGTTGAAACATCTGGGTTAGCCTTTAAATACTTCTTGATATAATCACTTATTTCTGGATTGCGTAAATCAGCCTCAGAAGGCATAGTTACCATCAAGCCGCCGGCAATATCCTCAGCTAAACGAACAATCTCATAAGGAAATCTAGTTACATTCTGTTTACAGATATTAGCCAGCAGCATATCGATTAAGTAATTACCTGAAGCCGTAGGAGAGCCCTCAGCTGAGCAAGCAATTCCGGAAGAATAGAGTGTTTCATTGAGGTGAATCATCTCGGTTAGCTTATCGTTAATATGAGATGCCCCTTCTACACCGTTATATTCAGCAGCAGTTGCTGCAGCTCCAATCAATACATCTCCAACCCCTACTTTACAGCCGCCGTAGCTTTGTCGGTGGTAACCAGCAAAGCGAGACACTAACTTACCGGCATACTTGTATTCGCCGCACATAAAAACGCGTTCCCAAGGTACAAAGACATCATCAAAGACCATTAACGCCTCTTGTCCGCCGTAAGTAGGATTCCCCATATCAATCTCGCCATCTTCTAACTTACGGACATCACAAGACTGCCGACCGTAGATATAGAATACTCCCTCGGCATCACTAGGTAGAGCAAAGGAAAGAGCATAATCTTTATCCTCTTCTTTCATCGCAATTGTCGGCATGACTATTAATTCATGAGAATTTATTGCTCCTGTCTGGTGTGCTTTAGCCCCACGGACAACAATCCCATCTTCTTTCTCTTCTACTACATGCAGATATAGATCAGGGTCATCTTGCTGATGCGGCCGGCGACTGCGGTCTCCTTTAGGATCTGTCATAGCTCCGTCCATAGTCAAATCTTCTTTTTGACAGTATTCAAGATACTCTTCAAACCGCTGATGATACTCTGTATCATATTCCTCATCCATTTCATAAGTTACACTATCTAAAGCATTAATAGCATCCATACCTACACAGCGCTGGAAACAGCTTGCCGTTCTTTGACCTAATAATCTAAGCATTTTTACTTTCTTAATTAAGTCATCGGTACTTTGGTGTAAGTGGGTAAATCTATTGATTCTTTCTCCTGTTAGGTCTGAAGTAGCTGTCGCTAAATCTTCATGTTCCGGGTCGTTTGCTACTTTATAAGTCTCAGCTACTGAATTAACTGATGGTCTAATAATCGGATGCTCTACAGGATCTTCAATTTTTTCTCCAAATAGATAAACCTCTAAATCCAGCTCTTTTAAGCTCTCAATATATTCCTTAGCAGTTTTCATTAGTTAATCCCTCCTAATAATTTAAAATTCTAAGTTTGGAATCAATAACTAATCATTTCTTTACATATAACCAATTAAGCTTACCTTTATCTAAACTTCACCTCCTCCTTTTATTATTTATTATATTCCTTCACAATAGTATAAATGCATTTTCCATTCCAAACAATAGTAAATCATAAAATAAATGTATAAAATACATTTTTTAGTATAAACCATTATTTAAACAATGATTTTAAATTAAATTATAGAATTTAGGAAAATAAATACAGGTAAATACCAAAATCATCTGCTTAAAATCGGTTATTTTGATGCAAATATGCAACATTCATTTTGCTTCTGCATCAAAAAACAAGTTAATTTATCTAAGTACTTTTAAAGCGTCCAGATTTAGATGGAACTTCTAACTACTTCATATAGATTAAATTTCAATCTAAATCGCAGAGTAACCCTGACGATGGCAAAGCCTACTACTAGGTTAGTTTACAAGATGTTTGATTTTTAACTGTTTTAACCTAAAAGTTTAGGCAATCCTTAATCTTGAAGGAGAGTTCACAACTCCATATACCCGTATTACGGTTATAGAATGATTACAAACTACATCAGAAATAAAGAAGGGATAATAGTCAATCATAAGCGTATTCATCGGATTATGAGAGAATTGGATTTATTACAAAAATAAAATAGCCCAAAACCAGAGG
>NZ_BAAHYI010000008.1:0-123922 GCF_054657635.1 Halanaerobaculum tunisiense | reverse complement strand
GTAGCTGATGATTTAATTAAAATGAAAGTTGAGTAAGGGAGGAGTTTTAAAATATCAGAGATCGAATTGCTAGTGCGGTAAGAACTCTGATGGGATCTTTTGGTGGAGCTTTAAAGATGTATCAGCAGTTTCAGTGGAAACAGCTTTAGAAAGAGCAGGAATCAAAGCTAATGAAAGGTTATTCTAGTAGATTAGATTTTTAAAGGGGGAATTTAAATGATAAAAAAGTTATCTAAATTTTTTGTATCATTAATTGAAGAGTACCTTCCCAATCCATTTTTATTTGCTATAGCACTTACTCTTGTTGTTTATGTTTTAGGTATAGTAGTAGCAGGAAATACACCATTAGAAATGATTAGTCACTGGGGTGGTGGTTTCTGGAATCTATTAACTTTTGCTATGCAGATGTGTTTGATTTTAATTACTGGTCATGCTTTAGCTAATACTCCATTTTTCAATAAGATCTTAAGTAAGATAGCTTCTATTCCTAATTCACCAGGTGGAGGAATAGTTTTAACCACTTTTGTTGCTGGCGCTGCTTGTTGGATTAACTGGGGATTTGGTTTAGTTATTGGTGCTTTGTTAGCTAAAGAAGTAGCTAAGGAAGTAGAAGGAGTGGATTATCGACTTTTAATTGCTAGTGCTTATTCTGGGTTTGTTGTCTGGCATGCTGGTCTGGCAGGGTCTGTTCCTCTAACAATTGCTACAGAAGGACATTTTATGCAAGAAATGATGGGGGTTATTCCAGTATCAGAGACCATTTTTAGTTCTTATAACCTTATAATAACTGCTGTAATTTTACTTACAATCCCTTTCTTAAATCGAATGATGTTACCAGATAAAAAGGATAGAGTAGTTGTTGATCCTGAAGTATTAAAAGCAGAAGACAGTACGGAAGAAGTTGCCGCAACTAAGATAGAAACTGTAGCTGATCGTTTAGAAAATAGTATGGTAGCATCTATTATTTTAGGGCTTATGGGACTTAGTTATCTAGCTTATTATTTTACTAATAATGGTTTTGCTCTTAACTTGAATATTATCATTTTTACTTTTTTCACTTTAGGACTTATCTTACACAGAACACCTAAAAATTATCTTCAAGCTTTTGATAATGGGGTTAAGGGTACTAGTGGAATTATTTTACAGTTCCCGCTTTATGCTGGAATTATGGGGATGATGACCGGGTCTGGTTTAGCGACTATTATGTCTAAATTCTTTGTATCTATTGCTACCGAAGCAACGCTTCCTTTCTTTAGTTTTATGAGTGCTGGTATTGTTAATTTCTTTGTTCCTTCTGGTGGAGGTCAGTGGGCTGTACAAGCTCCAATTATGGTACCTGCTGCTTTAGATTTAGGTGTAGATGTATCTAAAATTTCTATGGCTGTAGCTTGGGGTGATGCGTGGACTAATATGATTCAACCTTTCTGGGCTTTGCCTGCTTTAGGAATTGCTGGCTTAGGAGCTAGAGATATCATGGGGTATTGCATAATGATTTTAATTTGGACAGGTATTGTAGCAAGTTTAGGTTTAGTTCTAATTTAGAATAATTATATATAAAAGGTTAGTTTTTGATAAAGGAGTTATTATTCGGGCTTTAGCCCGTTTTTTTTTTGATTGAATGATTCGATCAAAAAAAGCATGTAGAAACTTACATTTTCTCCACAATATGATATAATTAAACTAGAAATTAATCTAGAAAGCCACTAGCGTCGCATCGTTTTTTTAGATTAATTTACCTTTGCAAAATAAAAGATCCTTTGCTTAAATGAATAGGTGCCCTCACAGCACAATCCATTAGCAAAGGAGCTAAAAAATGAAATGCACTAGTGAGTATACCATATTATTAAATAAATTTATAGATATAATAGGTGATAACTTTTTAGACAATCTGGTAGATGAATACGATTCTGATTATAAAGTCCATAAATTTAAAACTAAAGAGCACTTACTATGCTTACTTTACTATCATCTTACTGAAAAAGATAGTTTAGAAGATTTTGTTTCAGAACTCAAAGGCAATAACAAACTCAATAGCGTTCTACCAGAAATCAGTAAATTGCAAATATCTAGAAAAAATGAGGATAGAGACTATAAAATATTTTACGATATTTTTCATCATCTATTTAACCAGCTTAAAGCTCAAACTGGATATAAAAGAGATTGGTTCTGTTAAATTACTTGATTCTTCAACAGTTATTTGTTCTTTATCTCTATTTTCTTGGGCGAAATTTAGAAGTTCTAAAGGCGGCATAAAACTTCATACCCTCTATGATCTAAATACAGAAGCGCCAGAAAATATAATTATAAGTAATGCGATTATTCATGATAAAGAAATATTAAACAATTTAACTTTTAACTCTAGTTACACCTATATTTTCGATAGAGCTTATTTAGATTATCAAAAGTTTGATGAGCTTATTGCAAAAGATATTTATTTTGTTACTAAACTCAAATCTAATGCTAAAATTAAATATATTAGAAAAATACCATTAAATAAATCAGATAAGCAAAACAACATCTTGTTAGATGCTGATGTTGTTTTAGGTTCTGAAGTTTCAGGAAGCAAAATTGATCAAGAAAAAGACTAAATTTAATGGTTCATTACTTGAATTAACTCGAAAAATAAAATACTCAATATTTATGATAGTTAGTAATAACTTTAATTGGGAGTATTGGTTAAGCAACTTATAATCTGAAAAAAATAACCTTATTTCTTTGGACTAGTGTAACCTTTTTGCGAAGTATCTTCTAAATATTGATTTTAGATGATTAATTGTTAATTTAACTAAAAAAGTTTAATCTTATTAGCTGAATTGTACTTAAAATTTTGGTTATAGATATAATTATATAAAATTTAATGAGTTAGTTTAAAACTATTAGTTTCATATATTTTACAATCTATAATGTTTTACAGCCCATGAAGTAAATTTCGAAAAGATTTTTATAGTCTTTGACAAAGTCGTTTTCTTCCTCCAAAATATAGTCAAAGGAGGAAATTAACAATGGGTAAATACAAAAAGAGATCTTCTGAAGAGAAACTAAAATTGTTCTTGAAGCCTTAGAAAATGGGAACATCTCTGAAACTTGTCGCAAACATGGTATTTACGAAAATCAATTTTATCAGTGGAAAGAAAAACTATTAGATAATGCTGATAAAGTTTTCAAGCACGGTAATAAAAGAGATCCTGAAAAAGAAAAACTGAAGCAAGAAAAAGACCGACTTAAAGAAACCGTAGTAGAACTTTCCACCGAGCTACAAATCTTAAAAAACGACACATAGAGCCTCGTGGTAATCTTAAAGGACAATAGATTTCAAGCGATAAAAAGTGACAGTTGATGAATATTATTGAAGAATCAGATTTCACTATCAAAAAGACTTGTGAAATTTTAAAGCTTAATCCAGACCGTTATTATCGCTGGAGACGCTGATTTAATGACAATGGTCTTGAAGGTCTTAAAAATCATAAATCTAATCCTGACTCTTGTCCTCATAGCCTATCAGAAAGATAATAGAATATGCTTTAGAAAATCCTGATGTCCGACATAGGAAATTAGCTTACAAGATGCAAGACCAGGATATAGTTCATGTTTCCCCTTCAAGTGTTTATAGAGTCTTAAAAAATAATAACTTAATTTCGAGCCAGGAATACCATCAAGAAAAAAGTGCTGATGGCAAAATAAAAGTTCAAGAACCTAATCAAATGTGGCATAGTGCGACCTGTTGTGATATCAAAAGTATCGCCTAGTTAGGCGGAGTTTGATAAACTTAACTAGAACTGAAAGACCTAGACAGTCAAATGATAAGGTAAAACTTTGAAGGGCTGCCACTAATACTCCGAGTTGCACCAGCTATATTAAGATAGTTGATGTAACAAGCTCGGTGAAGACGGATGGGGGTTGCCGTAATTTAAGACGAAATCTGTCCTAGTTGGACGGTGCAACTTATAATTCGGGTGCTTATAAAATACTTATGACGAGAATGTACCAATGTGGTGCTGACGAAATCTTGAAAGTACAGGTCTATAACATTAACAGCTTAAAATGGCTGTCCAAACAGAGCTTTGAGTGTGTGGGGTAAGTAGAAATTTTGCCTACGAGAATCCTTATGAACTTTTGAAGTTCATATATCATTATGAGAACACACAGGCTTAAAGAGAGAGTCTACGGGTATATATAAAACAGGTATGATCTTTCGGAACAGGGAAAGCTAGCAATACAAAGGGCTTAATCCTTATAAAGTGGTGGTGTGGAAATAAATTAGTTATAACATACCTTAACGTTAGTGATAGTGTTGGCACTAAATAGCCAATAGTCAATAGTTTAAGGGATAAGATATGTCATTTTATCATAAGGTTCTTCGTGAGACTAAAAAAGTGAAGTCTCTGTAAGGAGGTTTTAGCCGACTTATGACTGTGTTAAGGAAGGAGCAAGTTGAGAGTAAGAAGAAAGTTAAATTAAGAAATAATGAGTATTATGATACCCAAGAAATTCAGGATATGCTCTATGAGTATAGTAAAAAAGGTTATGACTTCAAGAATTTAATGCAACACATTACTTCAAGGAAGAATATCCTTTTAGCATACAGGAATATTAAGAAGAATAATGGTAGTCAAACTAAAGGTACTAATAATAAAACCATCAAGGATTTAGAAAAGAAATCTACAAACGAACTTGTAGAATATATTAGAAACAGATTGGAGTATTATATACCACAGTCCGTAAGAAGGACTTATATTCCTAAACCTGATGGTAGAAAAAGACCTGTAGGTATACCTACAATTGAGGATAGATTAATCCAGCAATGTATTAAACAAGGTCTTAGAGCCCATCTGTGAAGCTAAATTTCACAATCACAGCTACGGCTTCAGACCTAATAGGTCAACTAAACACGCAATAGCTAGAATGAAACAATTGATAAATCAAAATGGATTACACTATTCAGTAGATATTGATATAAAGCGCTTTTTCGACAATGTTGACCATAGTAAATTGAAAAAGCAATTGTGGGATATTGGAGTTAAGGATAGGAAACTAATCACTATACTAGGAATTATGCTAAAAGCTGAAATAGAAGGTGAAGGTATTCCAGAAAAAGGAACACCTCAAGGTGGAATAATTTCGCCACTTCTATCTAATATAGTTTTGAATGAACTAGATTGGTGGATTTCCAACCAATGGGAAACCTTTGAAACAAACTATGATTATAAATACCAAGGCGACAAAGTAAAAGCCATGAAAGGAACAGGATTAAAGGAAATATACATTGTCAGATATGCAGATGACTTTAAATTAATGTGTAGAGATTTTGAAACTGCCAGTAAAATTAAGGTAGCCACTATCCAATGGCTAAATGAAAGACTTAACCTTGAAGTTAATGAAAAGAAAACGAGCGTTACTAATTTGAAAAAGAATTATACTGAATTTTTGGGGATTAAACTGAAAGCTATTAAGAAGAGTGGAAAATATGTTTGCAGGTCTAGAGTAGCTGATGGAGTTAAGTCAAAATCAATTCATAAACTCAAAAATCAGATACAACAAATTAAGGAAGAAACCACAGTTGACCAAGTATCTAAGCTGAATTCAATGATACTAGGTATGCAAAACTACTACTCTATGGCTACTATGATAAGTCATGATTTTAGGGATATAGCCTTTCAAGTCAACAGAACCTTAGAGAACCGTCTTAGTAGGGTTTTAAGTGAAAAAGGTACTAAGTCAAAAACTTTCCAGAAGTTTTATGGGGGGTATAACTATAAATCTTATTGTGTAGCTGGAATTAAAATATTTCCAATAGCTGGTGTAACTTTTGAAGCTCCAATGAATTTCTCACAAGATATATGTGATTACACCAGAGAAGGAAGGGAAAAGATACACGATAAACTTAGAAGTGTATCACCAGTAGTACAAAAATATTTAGTTAAAAATTCTGTTAAAGGTGAATCTACTAAATACAACGATAATCGAATTGCTAGATATTCAGGTCAAAATGGTTGTTGTTTTATTACTGGTAAGCCTTTAACTGTGGGTAACCTTGAGTGTCATCATAAGAAGCTTAAGTCAATGGAGGGAAAAGACACATACAGGAATCTATGCCTGGTAACGAGTGATGTCCACAAGTTAATACATGCTACGAATGAGTTTACTATCAGACGCTATTACAATAAGGTGAAAGGGAACTTTGATGAGGATACCTTGAGTAAGCTCAATAAACTCCGAACTAAGGCAGGGAATGACTGTATCGAACTATCTTAAACTATGATGGAACGCTTAGTGAGTACGAAAGTCTCACGCTGAGTGTGAAGAGGGGGAAAGACTGGAAATAGGTTAAGTTACTATTGAAGGTTTACCTATCTCTATTGAATATTACTTATATTCCAGTAGCTAATGATCATGCTTATTTAATAAGCGTTTTAGATGGTTATTCTCGTTATATTGTCCATAGCAAACTATCTTTTATTATGACTACTGATGATGTTAAAGAAGTATTAAGTCGAGCCTTATTCAAGGCTGATCTATTTGAAATTCCAGATAAAGATAAGCCAATGCTGATTAGTGATAACGGTACTCAATTTGTTTCTAATAATTTTCAAGATTTTTTAAATGATTTGGATATTGAACATATTCGAACTGCTGTTCGCCACCCTGAATCTAATGGGAAAATCGAAGTTTTTCATAAGACTATCAAGCATGAAAATGTTTATATCAAGGAAAAATATCAAAGTTTCTATAAAGCTCAAAAGGATCTTAATCAATTCATAGAAACTTATAATCATAAATGATTGCACCAGGGAGTTGAATTTCTTCATCCTTACCCAAAATACACTGGGTAAGGATGAAGAAATTATTGAAAATCGAAATCAGAAGCACCAAAATGCTATTGAGCGAAGAAAACGGCTTAATAAAACTGAAAATTCAAAAGCTGCATAACTTGGATTCTATAAAATTAATTTTGAAAAATACTTGATTCTTCAGAAACAATGCAAAAATGGAATAACAAATAATAAATTTCCTTGGAACAGATAAATTCTTATTACTAAATAGCAGTTAAAAATCCAATTTATGATTTCTGGGAAATTTATTGAGTTGATTATTCAACAAGGTAAAATTAGTTACTCCATATCCTATTCGCTTTATTAGCTTGATTTTATTATTTATGCCTTTAGCAAAACCATTACTTATCTTAGTCTCAAAAAAGTTCAATAATTCATCTTCCCAATTTTCCACTGTTTTTTAGCTTCTAAAAATGGTTTTAAACTGCTATCTACAACACGCTCATACCATTCATTTAAAGCACATTCAGCTTCAGAAACCTTATTCATCTGTAATATATTTCTAAACTCTTCTTTAAGTTTCCAGGCTTTTTCTAAAGCTGGACTTAGTGTGAAGATTTCTATAAGTCTATTATGTTCATCATCTGTCAATTCTTCACCGTTTTTTCTTAACAGATTACGACTTTTATAAAGTTTAGTTCTATCTTTATCATTAGCTTCTACCTTTCTTACATCATCAAGTGACCCTCTCTCAATTTGTTAGACACCCAGTTAAGCGATATAATAGAAGCAACGGAGGTGCTACAATTGGGAGAAAAAAGAAGATCATATACAGAAGAGTTCAAAAAAGATGTTGTTGGATTATCTAATAGATCAGATAAAACAGTTAAAGAGGTATCTGAAAATTTAGATATACCTTATGGTACTTTAGTTAGATGGCGTCGGGAATATAAAGATAAAGGTGATCTTGCCTTCCCAGGCAATGGTAAACAAAAATTAAGTCCTGAACAAAAATAAATTAAAAAACTAAAAAAAGAGTTAGAAGATGCTAAAACAGAGCGTGATATTTTAAAAAGGCCGTAAGCATCTTTTCGAACGAACCGAAGTAATTTACTGTGGTGAAGATGTGTCAGGTTTTAGAGGTGTCCAGCTCTGGATATTATAAATGGTTAAATAGAAAACCATCTCAAAGAGAGAAATTAAATGAAGAATTAAAGCTTAAAATAGCTGAGATTTACTGGCAACATAATGGAACATATGGTAGCCCTAGAATTCATAAAGTGCTGAGAAAAAAGGGTTATACAGTGAATATTAAAAGAGTTGCTAGATTAATGCGAGTAATGGGTTTGAAAGTAATTCAAAAAATAAAATTTTAAAGAACTACCAATTCAGATCATGATTTACCTTTAAAAGAAAATCTCCTAAAAAGGGATTTTGATATAGATAAACCAGATAAAGTTTGGGTCTCTGATATCATTTATATATCAACTAAAAAGGGGGCTTTACCTGGCGGTTGTAATTGATCTCTATTCAAGAAAAGTAGTTGGATATTCTATGAGCAAAAGAATAAATGCAGATTTAATAATGGCATCAGTTAAGATGGCTATAAGTCGCCGCAACCCTGAAGCAGGGCTTATATTCCATTCTGATAGAGGAGGTAGTCAGTATGCAAGCCATGAAGTACAGAATTTATTTAAACAGCATAGTATTAGATCCTCAATGAGTCGTAAAGGTCATTGTTGGGACAATGCAGTTGCTGAAAGTTTCTTCAGTACTTTGAAGACTGAGTTAGTTTATCATAAAAAATATTTAACCAGGAATCAAGCTAGGTTAGATATATTTGAATATATTGCTGGTTACTATAATAAAGTTAGACTACATTTATATTTAAATTACATGAGTCCGAAAAACTACGAGAAAAAGAGAAAAATGGCTTAATATAGTGTCTAATTTAATGGGGGAACCTCACATCTCCTACTTTCATTACAATATGAAATTTATCTACTACTATTTTAGCATTTGGAAATACTTCTTGAGCCATTGAATTATAGGTACTCCACATATCCATCGAGATAACTTTTATATTCTTTCTAACCTCTTCTGGCCATTCTTGTTCAAAATAGTTTATTAGATCATCTTTCTTTCTGCTTGGAAGAATAGCAATTAATTCTTTCTCTTTTGGATCAGAGTGTGCTACAGCATATTTATGCTTTTTAGGAATTGAAAACTCATCTAAATTTATATTCTCAATCAATGATTTAGCCTTATCTTCTACTGAATTTGAAATAGAAGTAAGTTATACTTCTATTTCCTTAGCTATATCTGTATAATCTCTTCTTTGAGCTAAATCCACTATATATATGCATCTGATCTTTTAGTTTTTCTAGAATATTTATCAATAATTTCATATTCTTCGTTAAATGGATTGCTATCACAGCTTTTACAACGATATCTTTTCTTTTCCAATCTAATTATAACCTGATTTTCTCTGATAGGACATTTCCACTCTTTCTTTTTAGCTTCTGCTATAAGGATATATATACCATCTAAAATTAATAAACCAGTAGCAATTAAGTTTGGTAAGTCAAGTAATTTTGTGATATTATAAGTTTACATTTGCTTAGATTCCTTTCTCTTAATCAAAATAAATTAAAGAAAGAAGAATTTCTAATGGAAGTTGAATCGAAACAAATAAATAATAAATTAAAACAAAAATTTGCTTAATAATATACTGAGTATAAATAAAGGGAAGAGAAAAGGATTAACTAGAGCATTAAAGTAAATTGTCTGATTATTAAAACAGTTTTAACTATTAACCTATAAAATTGAAATAATTCTTGATAAATTATAACTGAAGTGTTATAATTTTAGTAGAAAAATTGAAAATCAAATATAGTTGATAAGTGGATTATAATTACTACATAACTTATATTTATAATCCCTCCACATTATCAGTAATATTAAATTTGCGTAGTTAATGATGATGGGAGGGATTTTATGTTTTTTTTGAAATTTAATAAATTTTTAGTTAGCCTTATGTGTTATAAAATATAAGATTATTATTTTATAAATTTTATTAATGGTCATACCATTATAAGTGGTCATACCAATAGAACAATCTTCCTATAGTCCATATTAGGTGTAGGAAGTTTAAGTAATAGGGGTTAGGTAAAATATAATTCAAAGAGGGAGTGGTATTTATGTGGGAACAGGTAATTAATCCGCTAGGTAATATTTATTTGTCGGCACTAGTCTCCGCTATTCCTGTTTTAATTTTGTTCTATGCTTTAGCTGTTCAAGGTTTAAAAGGTCATCATGCTGGGATTCTTACTTTGGTTTCATCTATTTTAGTAGCTTTATTCATTTATGAAATGCCATTTAAATTGGCTATGTTATCGATGGTTTATGGTGTGTTTGTTGGTTTGTTTCCAATTGGTTGGATTGTTCTTTGTGCTGTCTTTTTATATAACTTAACTGTAAAAACTGGTTATTTTGAAGTTATTAAGGATTCTGTAGCTTCTATTACTGAAGATCGTCGTTTACAAGCTTTATTAATTGCTTTTTGTTTTGGAGCTTTTTTAGAAGGGGCTGCTGGATATGGAGCTCCAGTAGCAATTACAGCAGGAATGTTAGTAGGATTAGGATTCAAACCACTTTATGCTGCAGGATTATGTTTGATTGCTAATACTGCTCCCGTTGCTTTTGGAGGAGTTGGTATACCAATTATTACTGCAGGTAAAGTTGCTGGTATTAAGCCTTCTGTAATTAGTAATATGGCTGCTAATCAGTTGCCTTTATTATCCTTTGTAGTGCCTATGTTTTTAGTGTGGATTATGTCTGGTTGGAAGGGAACTAAGGAAGTTTTACCAGCTATTTTGGTTACTGGTATTTCGTATAGTGTTTCCATGTGGTTTGTAGCTGCTAAGATAGGTCCTATGTTACCTAATATAGTTTCTTCTATAGTTTCTATTATAGCTTTAGTGTCTTTCTTAAGGGTTTGGAAACCTAAAAACATTTGGAGATTTTCAGACGAGCCAGAAACTAGTATGGAAGTTAAAGAACATCCGCTTAGTAAAATTATAGTAGCTTGGACTCCATTTATTGTATTAACTATATTAATTGCTAATTGGAGTATTCCGACTATTAAAACTTTATTAAATATGGTTACTTTAAAAATTCCTATTGGTGGTTTAAATAATGCTATATTAGCTGGCAATGATCCAATCTCAGTAGTATATAAATTTGATTGGTTAGCTGCTGCTGGAACTGCAATTTTATTATCAGCTGTAATTTCTTCGATTATATTGGGTATTAAGTCTAAAACCTTTATTAAAGTATTTGCTGAAACTGTTAATGATTTAAAATTTTCTTTATTAACTGTAGCTTCTGTATTGGGATTTGCTTATATTTCTAATTTTTCAGGTATTACTCCTACATTAGGAAAAGCATTAACAGTTACTGGTAGCTTTTTTCCATTTGTGTCTCCATTTTTAGGATGGGTTGGTGTATTTGTAACTGGGAGTGATACATCTGCTAATGCTTTATTTTGTAATATGCAAAGAATTACAGCAGAGCAAATTGGAATTAATCCAGTATTAACCGTAACAGCTAATACTAGTGGTGGTGTAGCTGCCAAAATGATTTCTCCACAGAGTATTGCAGTTGCTTCTGGTTCGGTTGATTTAGTAGGAAAAGAAGGGGATTTATTCCGATTTACTGTTAAATATAGTCTTCTGTTCACATTTATTATGGGGATTGTAACTTATATTCAAGCTTATTTCTTGCCTGATATGATTCCAGAAATGATAGAAATTGGGCAGGCAGCTAATAAGACTGCTTCCAATGATGTGTTTGGTTTTACATTTGCAATTGTAAGTTTATTAGTTTTAGCGGGATTAGGTATTTTAGCAGCAAAAAGAGAAGGGAATGAAGTTAATGTTAGTGCATAAATAGTATTTTGAATTGATAGAGATATTTTTAGAATTTAAAATATAATTAAGGTGGTGATAGTTTTTTTAGTATAAATGGTTAGACCATTAGTCCAAGTGGAGTTTTTAATAATATAAAAGAGGGGTGAATCAATTGGAAATTTTAGTGTGTGTAAAACAAGTTCCAGAAACTAAAGATGTTGAAGTTGATGATGAAACTGGTAATTTAATTCGTGAAGGTGTAGATTCTATCATGAATCCGTATGATATGTATGCTCTAGAAACTGCTTTGAAGTTAAAAGAAAAGCATGGAGGAAATGTTACAGCTATTACTATGGGTCCTCCTCAATCTAAACAGGTTATTAGAGAAGCATATATGATGGGAGCTGATAAGGGATATCTACTTTCTGACATTAAGTTTGCTGGTGCTGATACTTTAGCTACTAGTTATTCTTTAGCTCAAGGCTTAGAAGTAATAGGAAAAAGGGATGCTTATGATTTGATTATTTGTGGAATGGAGAGTACTGATGGTGATACTGCTCAAGTTGGTCCTGCAATAGCTGAAACTTTGCAAATTCCACATGTGTCTTATGTTAGTGCTATTAAGGAATCTAGTGAAGAAAAATTAGTTGTGGAAAAAGAAATGGCTGATACTATCGAGGTAGTAGAATTTACTTATCCTGGATTAATTACTGTAACTAAAGATGTAAATCAGCCTCGCTTACCTTCTTATAAACTTAAGTTAAAAACTGAAGATAAAGAGATTAAGGAACTTAACTTTGCTGATTTACCTGATGATGATGAAACTAATTTTGGTTTAAAAGGTTCTCCAACACAGGTAGAGAAGGTATTCCCACCAGATGATGATATAGAGCAGGTTATGTGGGATGGAAGTGGAGAAGAATTATCAGATAAAATGTATAATGAGTTGAAGGAGTTGAAAATCATATGAGCAACTACACCATAGATTATGCAAATTGTAGTCTTTGTAAGAAGTGTGTTGAAGCATGTCCTTTTGATGCTTTAGAAGTAGAAGATGGAAAGCTTCAAATGACTGCTGCTTGTAAGGCCTGTGGAGTATGTGTTGATGCGTGTCCTGAAGACCTTATTCAACCAATTGAGGATGAAAGTGAAGCAATCAATAAAGAAGAATATGAAGATGTGTTAATTTTTGCCGAACAATTAGAAGGAGAAATTCATCCAGTAACTTATGAATTGATGGGAAAAGGTAGAGAGTTAGCTGATAAAATAGATCAAGAATTACAAGTGATTTTACCAGGTTATGAATTAGAAGATGCTCCTCAACAGATACTTGAACGTGGTGCTGATAAAGTATTTGTTTATGATCAAGAAGAATTGCATCATTATAGTGTTCAACCCTATACAGCAGTAATAGAAGATTGTGTTAAAGAAAATAAACCAGCTATTTTATTAATAGGAGCTACTTCTATTGGACGTTCTCTTGCACCGCGGGTTGCTACTAGATTAGGAACTGGTCTAACTGCAGATTGTACCATTTTAGATGTTCGAGAAAATACAGATTTAGTTCAAACTCGGCCTGCTTTTGGTGGTAATATTATGGCCCGGATTTTAACTACTAATCACAGACCTCAGATGGCTACTATGCGGTATAAGGTTATGGAACCTGCAGAAAAAGTAGCAAATCCAACTGGTGAGATTGTGGAATGTAAGGTTTCATCTACAAAGTTAGAAACTAAAGCTAATTTTGTAGATATTACTAAGAAGCCAGAAGTAGAAAGTATTGAAGATGCTAATATTATTGTAGCTGCTGGTCGAGGGATTCGAGAAGAAGATGATTTAGAAATGGTATATGAGTTAGCTGATTTATTAGGAGGAAAAGTTGGTACTACTCGTCCGTTAATTGAAAAAGGTTGGACTGATCATAAGCAACAAATTGGTCTTAGTGGTAGAACAGTAAGGCCTGAATTGATAATTACCGTGGGAGTTTCAGGAGCAGTTCAGTTTGTAGCTGGAATGAAAAACTCTGAGAATATTTTTGCTATTAATAGTGATGCAGAGGCTAATATTTTTGATGTAGCTCATTATGGAATAGTGGGTGATCTTTATGAGGTAGTACCTCAATTAATTGAGAATATAAAAAGTGGAGAGGAACTGGTTAAAGAACAGGTAGCTGCTGCTAGAGAGTAAATAAAGGGGGAAAATTAATGAGTTATAATAAAATTACTAAAAGTGATATAAAACGTTTAGAAGAGATTATGGATTCAGAGCGTATAACTTTAAGAGAAAATATTAATGAAGATTATTCTCATGATGAATTAGCAGAACTTCAAGTATATCCAGAGGTAATGGTAAAACCTGAAACAACAGAAGAGGTATCTGCAATTATGAAGTTTGCTAATGAAAGAAATATTCCGGTAACTCCGCGAGGAACTGGAACAGGACTTTGTGGTGGAGCAGTAGCTATGGAAGATGGAATTCTTCTATTAACTACTGGTATGGATGAAATTGTTGAAATTGATGAACAAAATTTAACAGCTAAGGTTCAACCTGGAGTTATTTTGATGAGTTTTGCTGAAAAAGTAAATGATTTAGGATTTATGTATCCCCCAGATCCAGGAGAAAAGAGTGCTACTTTAGGCGGTAATGTACTAACTAATGCTGGTGGGATGAGAGCTGTTAAGTATGGTGTAACTAGAGATTATGTATTAGGAATGGAAATTGTACTACCAACTGGTGAAGTCATTAATACAGGTGGTAAAGTAGTTAAGAACAGTTCTGGTTATAGTATCCAAGATTTAATGATTGGTTCTGAAGGAACATTAGGAATTGTTACGGAAATTACTTTAAAGTTAGTTCCATTACCTAAAAAAGAACTTACTCTATTATTGCCTTTTGATAGTTTAGAAGAAGCAATTGATACTGTACCAGAAATTATTAATGCTAAGATAATCCCAACAGGTATTGAATTTATGGAGCGAGAAGTATTATTAGCAGCAACTGACTATCTAGGTAAAGAATTTCCTGAAACATCTGCTCCAGCATACTTGTTATTAAAGTTCTATGGTAATGATAAAGAAGAGTTAGAAAAGAAATATGAAGCGGCAGCTGATGTATGTTTAGAAAATGATGCCTATGATGCTTATATTGCTAATACAGAAGAACGACAGGATGTAATTTGGGATACAAGAGGAGCTTTGCTTGAGGCACTAAAAGCTGTAAGTCATCTAGATGAATGTGATGTAGTTGTACCAAGAGATAAAGTTGCTGAGTTTGTAAAGTATACCCATCAATTAGAAGATAAGTATGATTTAAGAATCCGTAGTTTCGGTCATGCTGGAGACGGTAACTTGCATATTTATACTTTAAAAGATGATTTAGATGAAGAAACATGGGAGAAAAGAAATAAAGCTGTAATGGATGATATGTATGCTAAAGCTAGAGAAATGAAAGGCCAAGTATCTGGAGAGCACGGAATTGCTTTTGCTAAAAAGGAATACTTGCATCAAGATATAGGAGAAGTTCAAGTAAACTTAATGCAAGGAATTAAAGATGCATTTGATCCAAATGACATCTTAAATCCAGGTAAGACTGTATAATAGGATTATTTAAATGAATTAGTTTGTTTCTCCTTTCCAGAAGATCTTCTGGAAAGGAGAAACCTTATTATTTAATTTTAATAAAAATAATGTTAACTATAGCTTAATTATAAGCTGTTTTTTTGGTTTACATATCCTATTTTTTACTTTAAATTAAAAAAATATAATTTAATTAACTTATTTAATGTTATAGAAATTATATTAACTATAGGTTAATTATAGTTCATTTTATTTGTTGAGATATCTGATTTTTATACATTTTATTAAACAAAGGAGGAATACAATTGACAATAGTAAATTTACCATATGGAAAAGAAACTTTAGATGTTGAATTACCTGAGGAAAGATTAGAGGGAGTTCTTGTTTCTAAAGCCCATGAATATACTGCAGAAAAATCAGAAGAGGAATTAGTCAAAGAAGCTTTAAATAATCCAATTGAAAGTCCTAGATTAAGTGAATTAGCTCAAGATAAAGAGGAAGTTGTAATTATTTCTAGTGATCATACTAGACCAGTGCCTAGTCATGTTACAATGCCCATTTTATTAGAAGAAATCAGAGAAGGAAATCCTGATGCTGATATTACTATTTTAGTTGCTACTGGTTTTCATCGAGCCTCTACTGAAGAAGAATTAAGAGATAAATACGGTGATGAAATAGTAGATAATGAAAGAATTATTAATCACGATAGTCGAGATGAGGAAAGTATGGTAAAGGTTGGTATTTTACCTTCTGGGGGCGAATTGATTCTTAATGAAATTGCTATGGAAGCTGATTTATTGATAGCAGAAGGGTTTATTGAACCTCATTTCTTTGCTGGTTTTTCTGGAGGAAGGAAGAGTATTTTACCAGGTATAGCTAGTAAGATGACTGTGTTAGCTAATCATTGTTCAGAATTTATTGGACACCAAAAATCAAGAACAGGTATTTTAGAAGGTAATCCTTTGCATAAAGATATGCTTTATGCTGCTGAACAAGCTGATTTAGCTTTTATTCTTAATGTAGCTATTGATGACCAGAAAAAGGTAGTTAATGCTTTTGCTGGTGATCGAGAAAAGGCTCATTTAGAGGGTTGTGATTTTGTTGAACGGTTATCAGGAGCAGATGCTAAACCAGCTGATATAGCAATTACTACTAATGGTGGATATCCATTAGACCAAAATATTTATCAATCTGTAAAGAGTATGACTGCTGCTGAAGCTACTTGTAAAGAAGGTGGAGTAATTATAGTAGCTTCTCAATGTTCAGATGGACATGGTGGGGAGGAATTTTATAAAACTTTCCATGAAGCCGAGAAAGTACGGGAGGTAATGGATCAGATAGAAGCTAGAGATAGAAATGAAACTATACCTGACCAGTGGGAATCACAGGTTTTAGCTAGAATATTATTAAAATTTGATGTAATAATGGTAACTGATGTAGATAAAGAGATGATAGAAAATATGCATATGCATTGGGCACCTGATGTGCAAACTGCTATTGAAATGGCTGAAGGAATATTAGATAACGAAGAAGCTAGTATTACTGTTATTCCTGATGGGGTATCAGTTACGGTTAAGTAGTAGTTAGTTAAGATTAATTGATATATTGTGTCACCACAGGTGACACAGTCGTCAGCTATCTGCTATCTGCTATGAGCTATCAGCTAATTCAAAACCTTTAAATTCAACATTTAATTCTTTAAGATTACTATGTTTTCAGAGGTTGAACTAGGTTTATAATTTTGAATTGAAGAATTTGATTTGGCTCACGACAGACAGCAGACGACAGATAGCTGATATAAAGTGGCACGAAAGTGCCACTTTATATCAATAATATTTCATTTGATTATATTATAATAAGTTAATATAGACAAGAGAGTAGGTATAATACCTACTCTCTTGTTTTTTTAGTTTATCTATGCTAAAATATTAGTTAGCTGTTATATTATACTGAATGGGGTTAAAAAATGATTATTTTCTTTACTTTTTTGACTATTTTAATACTAGATCAATTAACCAAATACTTAGTTGTTAAAAATTTTTTTCTTTATCAATCAATACCAATTATTAAAGAGTTTTTTCACTTAACGTATGTTCAAAATAAAGGAGCAGCTTTTGGTATTTTGCAGGGTAGATTAATCTTTTTTATAGTTGTTACTTGTTTATTAGTTGCTATGTTGATTTATTTTTATCAAGAATTGCCCTTAGATAACCTAGGGAATCAAATTGCTTTAGGTTTAGCTCTAGCAGGAGCACTAGGTAATTTAATTGATCGAATTAGGTTAGGTTATGTAATTGATTTTTTGGACTTTAGAGTCTGGCCTGTATTTAATATAGCGGATTCAGCTATTGTGGTAGCAGTTTTTATTTTTAGTTATTGGATATTAATAATAGATGCTGATTAATAAAGGTGGAGTGATAATATGGAAGAACAACATAAGTTTAAGGTTTCTAGTGAAGCTAGTGGGCAGCGAGTAGATAAATTTTTAGCTACTCAAAATGATAATTTATCGCGGAATTATTTACAGAATTTGATCAAGGATGGACAAGTT
The DNA here is from genome assembly GCF_054657635.1 of Halanaerobaculum tunisiense. Classification (NCBI taxonomy): domain Bacteria; kingdom Bacillati; phylum Bacillota; class Clostridia; order Halanaerobiales; family Halobacteroidaceae; genus Halanaerobaculum; species Halanaerobaculum tunisiense. Next base: position 106,116 of record NZ_BAAHYI010000008.1, on the reverse strand, counting down.
TTAGTTAATGATAAGCAAGTGAAGAAAAGTTATCAATTAGAAACAGATGATCAAATAGAATTGACGATTCCCGAGGCAGAAGAGATGGATTTAGAGCCAGAGGATATTCATTTAGATATTTTATATGAAGATCAGGACTTAATAGTGATTAATAAACAACCAGATTTAGTTGTTCATCCTGCTCCTGGGCATCCGAATGGTACTTTAGTTAATGCTTTATTATACCATTGTGATAATCTATCAGGAATTAATGGAGTTATTAGACCTGGAATTGTTCATCGGTTAGATAAGGATACTTCGGGATCTTTAGTAGTAGCTAAAAACGATGAAACTCATCGTGGATTAGCTAACCAATTTAAAGAACGAGAGACGAAAAAAGAATATTTAGCTTTAGTACAGGGCCAAGTTAAATATAATAAAGGTAAAATTGATGCTGCTATTGGTCGTGATCCTTCTGACCGAAAAAAGATGGCAGTAACAAGTAAGAATAGTAAACGTGCTATATCCCATTTTGAGGTCCAAAAGAGATATCAAGATCATACTCTAGTTAAGGTTAGATTAGAGACAGGTAGGACGCATCAGATTAGATTACATATGGATTATATGAGCAATGCTGTAGTAGGAGATCAATTGTATGGGCCAACTAACAGCAAGTTAGATGTTTCTCGCCAGATGTTACATGCCCATAAATTAGGTTTTTATCATCCGCGAACTGAAGTCTGGAAAGAGTTTAAAGCACCATTATTAGCGGATATGAAAGAAACTATAGCTAACTTAGCCTAAAATATTGACAAACTAAATTTCTTATGATAATCTTCAGATAGCAAACTAAAAACCGCCCTTTTAAATTAGTCCAGTGAGACTAAGAAGGGGTAAGGTTACTGTTAATAAACATAACTTTGCCCTCCTTCTTACTGGCTATAGTAAGAAGGTTTTTTATTTAAAGGAGGAGTAGTCATGGTTGAGTTAAAGCGAAAGAAAGAATTAATTGATGCTACTGGTATCCGACGAGCTTTAACTAGAATTTCTCATGAGATTATTGAAAAGAATGAAGGACTAGAAGATATTGTAGTAATCGGAATTAGAACTCGGGGAGTTCCTTTAGCTAATCGGATTGCTAATAAATTAGCTGAGATTGAAGAGCAGGAAGTACCAAGTGGAAGTCTAGATATTACCCTTTATCGTGATGATTTAACTACTGTAGCTAACCAACCAATTGTACATAGAACAGAGATTCCTTTTGATATTACAGATAAAAAAGTCATTTTAGTAGATGATGTCTTATATACTGGTCGGACAGTCCGGGCTGGATTAGATGCTTTAATGGATTTAGGTCGGCCAGAAAGTATTCAGTTAGCTATTTTAGTTGATCGAGGCCACCGGGAATTACCGATTAGGGCTGATTTTGTTGGTAAGAATTTACCAACGTCTCAAGAAGAGGTTATCAGTGTTAATCTAAAAGAAATTGATGAAGCAGAGTCAGTTATTTTAAAAGAATATCAAGATTAACAAAGCCCTTTTAAGTTAGTCCTGTGAGGCTAAGAAGGGGAGTAGTGGTTAGTTATTATCCTAACTCCTTAGCCTGCGCAGGCTAAGGAGTTTTTTTATGGCTAGTTAGATTTATAATGAAATTAAATTTTAATAACCTAATAAATTAAGGAGGAAATGATAATGATCAAACAACGAATTGAAGAAAGCGATTTAGGATTCTCCAGTTTAGTAATTTTAGCTATCCAACATTTATTTGCTATGTTTGGGGCTACAGTCTTAGTCCCTAGTTTAACAGGTTTAAATCCTGGGGTGGCACTTTTTAGTTCAGGAGTTGGAACTTTATTATTCCATTTAATTACTAAAGGACAAGTGCCAGCTTACTTAGGTTCTTCCTTTGCTTTTATTGGGCCAATTATTGCTGCTAAAGAAAGTTATGGTCTGCCGGCAGCCTTATTAGGATGTTTAGTAGCAGGATTGATTTATATGACTTCGGCTTTTTTAATCAGTAAGATAGGTACTAATTTTATTGATGATTATTTACCACCAGTAGTAGTTGGCCCGGTAATTGTAACAATTGGTTTAGGTTTAGCACCTACAGCTAAAGATATGGCCATGAATCATCTTCCTACGGCTATTTTTACTTTAGCAGTGGCAATTGCTGTTAGCGTGTTAGGGCGAGGCTTATTAAAAGTGATTCCTATCTTAGTAGGTATTATTGCGGGATATTTATTTGCTTTAGCTAATGGGCTGGTAGATACTACTGCTATTATAGAAGCTAGTTGGTTTGCTATACCTGATTTTACTTCTGTATTTGCTTTGGATTCTATTAAAAATGGGATTTCAGCTATTACTTTGATTGCTCCAGTAGCAATTGTAACAATGGTAGAGCACTTAGGTGATGTCTTAGCTTTATCTAAAACAGTTGATGAAGATTTTATTGAGCAACCAGGATTACACAGAACTTTAATGGGGGATGGTGTAGCAACTGCTTTTGCCTCTCTAGTAGGTGGTCCACCGAATACGACTTATGGGGAAAATATAGGAGTTTTAGCTTTAACAGGAGTTCATAATCCGGTTATTGTAGAGTTGGCTGCTGTGATTGTATTAGCCATTAGCTTTATTGAGAAGATAGGAGCTTTAATTCAGACTATACCCGAAGCAGTAATGGGTGGGATTGTAATCTTACTATTTGGAATGATTGCTTCTATTGGGCTACGGACGTTAGTCGAGAATGAAGTTGACTTAAGTATTAATCGGAATTTAGTAATTGTCTCCACTATTTTAGTGATAGGTATCAGTGATATTCCTTTCACTATTGACTTTGTTCAGTTAACAGAGTTTTTACAATTAGCCAAGATAGATATAGTTAGTAGAATAGCCCAAGCAATTGATGTATTAAAGTTTCAAGGTATGGGATTAGCTGCAATGGTAGGTATTTTATTAAATATGTTATTACCTCAGCAGTCATAAATAAAATAATTTTATTATGCAACTCCTTGTCGTAAATTTCTACGGCAAGGAGTTTTTTTATGTCATAAATAACATTTTTTACTAATTTATTTTGATTTTTTGCAGGAATCTCTATTTTAAATATCTAATTAATAAAAAGAGATAAGGCTAGGTGGTGTTAATGTGAAAAAAATAATAAACAAATTATTAATTAATGTTTTATGGTTGATTTTATTAGCTGGGGTTGGTATAGTAATCCCTACAATCTTAAATCTTGATATTTATGATTGGATTAATAAATGTCCTTATTTTATTAAAATAGATAAATTTTATTTAGTTGAGTTTATATTGGAGGTAGGGGTTACATTTATTTGTTGGAATATTTTTTTATTATTGCTTCATACCTATCAAGCTAGTAAAAATAGTAAACAAATTTTTTTAGCAGTCAATTTTTTGTTTGCTGGAATAATCAATTTAAGTCATACAGTGTTAGTTTTTAGAAATTCCTATTTACAGTATTCTAGTAGTTCTCATCTATTTGCTTTAAGTACTCGCTTTATAGTAGTACTGGCTATTTTAATTAGTTGGTTGATCACTAAAGAGAAATTATCTAAATATTATTTTTCTTTAGTAAGTTTATTTAGTGGTATATACTTTATAAGTATAATTATGCTAGTACTTAATTTACAGGCTAACTATAGTGGAGTAATAAGGATTGTTAAATTATTATTAATTATTAGTATTATTTATGGTTTAAAGAAATTTATCAAACAACGAATAAAATCTGATCTATTATTAATTAATACTTGTATATTTTTAATTATTGGAGAAATTATTTTATTATTTAAAGTTGATATTTTTAGTTCTGCTTATTTTGTAGCCCATGTCTATAAAGTAACCGCTTTTATTTATTTGTTTAGAAAAATTTTCAATGAGGAAGTAACTAATGGGATTTTAGCTCAACAAGAAATTGAACTTAAAAATGTTAAACTAAATCATCAACAGGAGATGATTCAAGAGCTTAAAAGTCAACGACATGATTTTAAAAATGAATTACAAACTATTTATACTATGTTACAGTTAGATAAAACTAAAAAAGTTAAAAATTATGTTAAGGATATTCAAGTTGATTTAGATGAAACTAGAACTACTTTAAAGAATGAAGGGGGTGAATAATGATTACTGATAAATTGTATTTAGGAAAGAAATTTTATGTACAAGTAATTTTAATAACTATACTGTCTTATGTAGGATTTTATTTTATTTGTCAGAATGATCTAATATTTAATTTAAATTTACCAGCTTATTTAGTTGAAGTGATTTTAGAGTTAATAGTTAGTTTCATTTGTTGGAGTATAGTTGGGTTATTGTTATTAGTATATAAATATACTACAAAATTGAAAAATCTATTTATTGCTAGTTGTTTTTTATTCGCTGGAATAATGATTTTAAATCATAGTATTTTAGTATTCAATTATGAAGTTTTTGTGTATAATTCTAGTTCACATGTTTTTGCTGTCACTGCTATTATGTTAGTAGCCATTGGATTATATGTAATTAATAATAACAAGGAATATAATAATTATTTACTCTATTGTATTTTATTTAGTATAGGTTCAATTGTAATTATTATTTATCTAATGTTTAAAGTTTGGTCTGTTTTTCCTAAAATAACTTGGGTGATTAATTTTATATTAAAAATATTATTGTTTATTAATATTTTTAATAATAGATTTAAAGTAGAGGATAATAAAGAAAGATTATTATTAGTTAAGGGATTTATTTTTTTGTTGTTAGTTGAGTTATTATCTGTTATACAGATAAAAGTATTTGGAGTATTATATTTGATGATTCATTCATATAAAGTAATTGGTTTTAGTTATATTTTAATGAGTATCTTTAAACAGAAAATAACTAAAGGTATTTTAGCTCAACAGAAGTTAGAATTAAAACAGACTAAGGTACAATTAAAAAATGAAAAAATCAAGAGATTAAAGAGTCAAAGAGATGAATTTAAAGAACAATTAGAGACTATTTATACTATGTTACAGTTAGAAAAAGTAGAAGAAATAAAAGATTATATTAAACAGATACATAATAAATTAAATAATGTAACTGCTAAAGAAGAAAACAATGAATTATCAGTAGTTTTAACGCCTAAAAAGCAAGAAGCAGAAGCTAAAAATATAGAATTCAGTGCCCAAATTGATGCTCAAGTTAATAAGGTTAAAGTCACCCAAACTAAAGTATTAAAGATTTTATTTAATCTAGTGGATAATGCTATTGAAGCAGTTAGTACAGTATCTAAAGCTAAAAGAGAGGTAAAGGTAAAGTTAGTTGAGCAAAAAAATAGCATTGAATTGATTGTATATAATAGTGGGCCAATTATTCCAGAGGAAATGCAGAAGAATATTTTTACACCTGGTTATACTACCAAAGAAGATGGGAGTGGCTTTGGATTACATATAGTAGAAAATATAGTAAAAAAACATGGAGGTCAAATTGAATTTTATAGCCAAGAAGATTTTGGAACAGAGTTTATTTGTCAGTTTCCTAAAAAGTATTGACAGGATTATATAGATATGATAATCTTAGTTTAACTTAAAAGGAAAATGTAATGAATTTTTTTAAGTTAGTCCTGTGAGGCTAGTAAAGAATTCTGGGATATAGGATAACCAGCTCCTTCTTACTAGTCGTAGGAAGGTCTTTTTATATTATAAAAATTAAAATCCTTTAAACTAGTCCAGCGAGGCTAGCAAGGGTTGAATATAGTATACTTTAACTTTAGGTTATCTAGACCTAAGATATGGTATATAATTCTCGCCTCCCTTGTCGGCTTTGCTGGCAAGGGATGTTTTAGTTTTTTGATGAGTAATTTTTATTGGTAATTAAGTGAAAACTAATAATGTTGATATAAAGTGGCACTTTCGTGCCACAGCTATTAGCTATCTGCTATGTGCCGTGTGCTAATTCAAAATCAAAACCATTGATCTGATTCAAGCCCTTAAAACATAATAATTTTAAGGGGTTAGATTTTGAATTTAAAGGTTTTGAATTGGCTGATAGCACACAGCACACGACACACGACTGTGTCACCTGCGGTGACACAATATATCACTTAAGTTGTATTCTAAAGTTGGAGTATCAAGTAAAATAGGGGAGGGAATAAAGTGGGTTTAACCAGAAAGGATTTGTTAGGATTAGAAAAGGTAAGTGCTAAAGAGATAGAATCAATTTTAGATACAGCACAATCAATGACCGAAGTATTAACTAGGTCAATTAAAAAGGTGCCAACTTTAAGAGGCAAATTAGTTGTTAATTTCTTTTATGAACCTAGTACTAGGACTAAATCTTCTTTTAGCCTAGCTGCTAAAAGATTAAGTGCTGATGGGATGAGCTTATCTAAGTCAGGGAGTAGCTTACAAAAAGGAGAAAGTTTAGTTGATACAGCTAAGACTTTAAGAGCATTAGGGGCGGATGCTGTAGTAATGAGACATAGTATTCCAGGAGCAGCTAAGTTATTAGCCCAAACAGTTGATATTCCTGTCTTAAATGCTGGTGATGGAATGCATGAACATCCCACGCAAGCTTTATTGGATTTATATACAATTAGAGAAGAAAAAGAAGCTATTGCTAACCAAAAGGTAGCGATTATAGGAGATATTAAGCATAGTCGAGTAGCTAGATCAAATATTTGGGGCTTGAATAAATTAGGGGCTGAAGTGAGGTTAGTTGGCCCTAGTACATTAATGCCTGCTAATGTTGCCGAGATGGGGGCCCAAGTTTATACTGATTTAAAAGCAGGACTTAAAGATGTTGATGTAATTTATCTATTAAGAATGCAACGGGAACGCCAGGATAAAGGCTTCTTTCCTACTATTAGAGAGTATACTAAATTTTATGGTTTACGAAGAAGACATTTAGAGTTAGCTCAGGAAGATGCTTTAATTATGCATCCGGGACCAATTAATCGGGGGATTGAGATTTCAAGAGAACTAGCTTATAGTGATCAATCGGTAATAGAAGATCAAGTCTCTAATGGAGTAGCTATTAGAATGGCTTTATTATATTTATTAATAGAAGGAGGGTTAGAAAATGAATAAATTACTACTTAAAAATGGAGAAGTAGTTAATCCTATAACTAAAGAGAGAAGCCAACAAGATATTTTAATAGACCAAGGAAGTATAGTAGCAGTAGATAGTAATTTAACAGCCCAAGCAGATCAGGTAGTTGATTTGACAGGAAAAGTAGTTACTCCAGGTTTAATTGATCTGCATGTTCATTTAAGAGAGCCAGGTTTTGCTTATAAAGAAACAATTGCTTCTGGGACTAGAGCAGCTGCTAAAGGAGGCTTTACTACTGTAGCAGCTATGCCTAATACTGATCCAGTGATTGATAATCAATCTTTAGTTGAATCAGTATTAACTAAGGCTAAAAATAAAAGCTTAGTTAATATGTATCAGATTGGGGCAATTACTAAAGGAAGTCAAGGCCAGGAATTAGCTGAAATTGGGAGTATGCAACAAGCAGGAATAGTTGGTATTTCTGATGATGGTAGTGGAGTGATGAATGCTGAACTGATGCGATTAGCTTTCCAGTATGCCCAAGATTTTGATTTGCCAGTTATTTCTCACTGTGAAGATGAGAATTTAGCTGGAGAAGGAGTTGTTCACGAAGGGTATTATTCTACAGTAACAGGTTTAGAGCCGATTCCAGCTTCAGCCGAGGAAGTAATGGTTGCTAGAGATATCTGTTTAGCTGAAGAGACAGATAGTCAATTACATATTGCTCATATTAGTACACAAGGTGCTGTTGAATTAGTTAGACAGGCGAAACAGCGAGGAGTAAAAGTAACTTGTGAAGTCACTCCTCATCATTTTTCCTTAACTGATGCCCAAATCACTTCTTTTGATACTGCTACTAAAGTTAACCCGCCTTTAAGAAGTCAAGCAGATGTAGCAGCAGTTAAAGAAGGGCTCCAAGATGGAACGATTGATGCTATAGCTACTGACCATGCACCTCATGCTACTCAGGAAAAAGATGTAGAATATAATTTTGCTCCCTTTGGGATTTCTGGTTTAGAAACAGCTTTAGGATTAGTAATAACTGAGTTAGTAAAGCCAGGAGTTTTAAGTTTAACAGAAGCTATAGCTAAGTTAACTATTAATCCAGCTTTTATTTTGGGACTAGATAAGGGAAGGTTAGAAACTGGAGTAGAGGCTGATTTGACAGTTATAGATCCAGCTCAAAAGTGGCAAGTGAAAACGGAAGAATTTGTTTCTCAGGGCCCAAATACTCCCTTTGCTGGTCAGGAGCTACAGGGAAAAACAGTGCTGACCATTGTAGATGGAGAGATAGTCTATCAAGTTGAGAATTGATAGTAGACAGTGGATAGTTAAAACCAACTTCAAAAGCAAGTAATAAAGAACGAATAATAATGAAATGTAAGAGTGAAAGCAAGTGAAACATTATTGTCAATTCTAAATTAAAAAGTGTGGGGTGTAAAAATGAATTTTGCGGATCAATTAATAGATGAAGTACTAGCTAAACAAAGTCATGTTTGTGTTGGACTTGACCCTAGATTGAATAGAATTCCAGCTGAGATAAAAGAAAAAGCAGTTAAGCAGTATGGTAAGACACCAGAGGCTGTAGCAGAAGCTTTTTTAGACTTTAACCAAGGAATTATTGATGCCGTTAAAGATCATGTTCCAGTTGTTAAACCTCAAATGGCATTTTATGAACAGTATGGCTACCAAGGAGTAAAAGCTTTTGAAGAAACAGTAGCTTATGCTAAAGAACAGGGCTTGTTAGTAATTACTGATGCTAAACGAAATGATATCGGTTCAACTGCTAAGGCTTATGCTACTGGTTATTTAGAAGGGCCAACTGATTCCTTAACTGTTACTCCTTATCTAGGTGCAGATGGAATTAAACCTTTTCTAGATTATTGTCACCAGGATAAAGGAATTTTTATTTTAGTTAAAACTTCTAATCCTTCTGCTGCTGAACTGCAAGATTTAAAAGTAGAAGAGGGAGAGTTAGTTTATGAGAAGTTGGCTCAGTTAGTAGTAGAGTGGAGTAAGGGAACAATAGGAAATCAAGGATACAGTGCAGTAGGGGCTGTAGTAGGAGCAACTTATCCCCAGGAAGCTAAAAATTTAAGACAGTTAATGAAGCAAAATTATTTTCTAGTTCCTGGTTATGGAGCCCAAGGTGGAGGAGCAAAAGATGTTCTTCCTTGTTTTAATGAGGATGGTTTAGGAGCAATAGTTAATTCCTCACGTGGCATTAATTTTGCTTATCAAAATGATGATTATAGTGCTGACTATCAGCAAGCAGCTAAAGAAGCAGTAATTAAGATGAAAGAAGATATCAACAGTGCCTTAGAAAAAGCTGATAAGATAGCGTGGGAGTAATAATTGACAATTGATAATGTAGAATTGAGAATTAGTAAAAATAATAAAAACAAGAAAGATTTAGTTTTTAAGGTTTACTCAGACTCAAACTTAATCTAATTTTAATCATATTTTTGTTCTCTAATTGTCAATTATCAATTCTAAATTGTAAATTAAATACCTGGGAGGGATATAAATGCGACAAGCTAAATTGGTACTAGAAGATGGAACAGTTTTTACAGGGGTCAGTTTTGGAGCCCCCAAAGAGACTAGTGGAGAAATAGTCTTTAATACTTCAATGACAGGTTACCAAGAGATTTTAACAGATGCTTCTTATAAAGGTGAAATAGTAACAATGACTTATCCTTTGATTGGAAATTATGGGACTAATGAAGAAGATATTGAGTCTTATACTTCCCATGTTAATGGATTTATTGTTAAGGAGTTTTGTCAAGAACCTAGTAATTGGCGTTATCAAGATAAACTAGAAGAATATTTGCAAGAACATGATATTGTAGGACTTGCAGATATAGATACTAGAGCTTTAACTAAAAAGATTAGAATTGAAGGAACAATGAAAGGAATTATTACAGTTGAAGATAGAGCAAAGGAGGAATTGGTTACAGCAGCTAAAGAGGCTCCTGGATTATCTGGTAGAGATTTGGTAGGGGAAGTAACAACAGATGAAGTTTATAACCAAGGAGCAGAAAAGGAAGAATATAAAGTTGTATTAGTTGATTGTGGAGCTAAGAAGAATATAGTTCGTTCTTTAGTAGGGCGAGATTGTCAAGTGATAGTAGTCCCGGCTACTACTTCAGCTGAAAAAATCTTAGCTTATGATCCTGATGGGGTTATGATTTCTAATGGGCCAGGTGATCCCGAAGATGTTCCTTATGTAGTAGAGACAGCTAAAGAATTAATGGGCCAGAAGCCACTCTTTGGTATCTGTCTTGGTCATCAGATTATCGGACTAGCTTGTGGGGCAGCCACTTATAAATTAAAGTTTGGTCATCGAGGGGCTAATCATCCTGTCAAAAACTTAGCTACAGAGCGAGTATATATTACTTCTCAAAACCATGGGTTTGCTATTGAACCTGAGTCAATCCAAGACTTGGATTTAGAAGTAACTCATACAAATATTAATGATAATACTGTAGAAGGGATGAAACACAAAGAATATCCAGTCTTTTCTGTTCAGTACCACCCTGAAGCATCGCCAGGACCAGAAGATTCTCATCACTTATTTGATCAATTTATAGAACTGATGGATAATTCAATTGACGGTTAACAATGTACAATTTACAATTAAATTCAAAATAAAATAATAAAGGATTATAATTATTAAGATTATATATTTTGATATATGCTAATAGATTGTGTAATAATTGATTAGTAGTTTGTTTTATGTTTTTAATTCTCAATTGTCAATTCTAAATTGTAAATTATAATATTCAGGAGGTTATAATATGCCAAAGAGACAAGATTTAGATAAAGTAATGGTGATTGGATCAGGGCCAATTACTATTGGACAAGCAGCAGAGTTTGATTATTCAGGAAGCCAGGCTTGCCGGGCATTAGAGGAAGAAGGAATGGAAGTAGTACTAGTTAATAGTAATCCAGCGACAATTATGACTGATAGAAATATGGCCGATCGAGTTTATATTGAACCGTTAACTGTAGAATCAGTATCTCAGATTTTAGAACAAGAAAAGCCAGATGGTTTGTTACCTACTTTAGGAGGGCAGACCGGGCTTAATTTAGCAACAGACCTAGCTGAAGCAGGAATTTTAGAAGAATTAGGAATAGAATTATTAGGAACACCAATTGATACTATTCAACAAGCAGAAGATAGAGAGTCTTTTAAAGCGCTAATGGATGAAATTAATGAACCAGTTTTATCTAGTCGGATTACAGAAAATATAGTCGAAGCTAAGCAGATAGCTACCGAGATTGGGTATCCAGTTATTGTCCGTCCGGCTTATACAATGGGGGGCGCTGGAGGTGGTGTAGCTGAGACTCCAGATCAATTAGAAGAGATTGCTAATCGAGGTTTCAAGCATAGTTTGATTGGCCAAGTGTTAATTGAAAAAAGTATTAAAGGTTGGAAAGAGATTGAGTATGAGGTAATGCGTGATAGTAATAATAACTGTATTACAGTCTGTAATATGGAGAATTTTGATCCGGTAGGAGTGCATACTGGAGATAGTATTGTCTTTGCTCCTAGTCAGACTTTATCTGATAAAGAATATCAAATGTTACGTTCTTCAGCTTTGAAGATTATCAGAGCTTTAGGGATTGAAGGAGGTTGTAATGTCCAGTATGCTCTAGATCCAGATACCTTCCAGTATCAAGTGATTGAGGTTAATCCGCGAGTGAGTCGTTCTAGTGCATTAGCTTCTAAGGCAACAGGATATCCAATAGCTCAAGTATCAGCTAGAATTGCTTTAGGATATACACTAGATGAAATTGAAAATGCAATTACTAAAGAGACTAAAGCTTGTTTTGAACCGGCCTTAGATTATGTAGTAGCAAAGATTCCGCGGTGGCCTTTTGATAAGTTCCATTATGCTGACCGGGAATTAGGAACCCAAATGAAGGCTACTGGAGAAGTAATGTCTATCGATCGGACGATTGAAACATCATTATTAAAAGCAGTCCGTTCTTTAGAGATTGGAGTTTATGGCTTTAAACACGAAGATATAGAGAATATGTCAGAGGAAGAAATTGAAGAACAACTAGAATGGCCTACAGACCAAAGATTATTTGTCATAGCAGAAGCTTTACGAAGAGGTTATACAATAGAAGATATTTATGAGATTACAGAGATTACTACTTTCTTCCTGCATAAAATTAAACGAATTATTGATTATGAACAAAGATTAGAAGAAGAAGAGTTAACACCTGAATTATTAACCGAAGTTAAAGAATTAGGATTTGCTGACCAAGAGATTGCCCAGTTAACTGATAAACAAGAAACAGAAATCAAAAGTTTAAGGACAACCAAAGATATTAAACCAGTTTATAAGATGGTTGATACTTGTGCAGCTGAATTCGAAGCTAAGACTCCTTATTATTATTCATCTTATGGTCGAACTAATGAATCGGCTACTACTGGCCAAGATAAAGTAATGGTTTTAGGTTCAGGGCCAATTAGAATTGGGCAAGGAATTGAATTTGATTATTGTAGTGTTCATTCCGTCTGGGCTTTAGACGAAGTAGGTTATGAATCAGTCATTGTTAATAATAATCCTGAAACAGTAAGTACAGATTTTGATACTTCTGATAAATTATATTTCGAACCACTAACTAAAGAAGATGTAATGCATATTGTAGAACAGGAACAACCAGAAGGAGTTATTGTCCAGTTTGGAGGCCAGACCTCAGTGAATCTAGCTAAGCCTTTGGCTAAGGCAGGGGTTAATATCTTAGGCACAAGTGTAGAAGCAATTGATTTAGCAGAGGATAGAGATAAGTTTATTAATTTACTGCAGGATTTAGATATCCCAGCTCCAGTGGGCGATGTAGCTGCTTCTCAACAAGAAGCACGAGAAATAGCTGAAAAGATTGGTTATCCAGTCTTAGTAAGACCATCATATGTGCTAGGTGGTAGAGCAATGGAAGTTGTTTATAATCCAGAAGAATTATTTAATTATATGGAGACAGCAGTTAAAGTCTCTCCTGAACAGCCAATCCTAGTTGATAAATATATGGTAGGAACAGAAATTGAGATAGATGCTATTTCTGATGGAGAAGATGTAATTATTCCAGGGATTATGGAACATGTAGAACGAGCTGGAGTTCACTCTGGTGATAGTATAGCAGTTTATCCCGCTCAGAATTTATCAGCAGAGTTAGAAGCTAAAATTGAAGAGTATACTACTAAATTAGTTAGGTCTATGGATGTTAAGGGCTTAGTTAATATCCAGTGTGTGATCCATGATAATCAGGTTTATGTTATTGAAGTCAATCCGAGATCAAGTAGAACTATTCCTTATTTAAGTAAAGTAACTGGAGTACCGATGGTTAAATTAGCTACGAAGGCAATGTTAGGTACTAAATTAGAAGATATGGATTATCCAACTGGATTGGTACCACAACAAGATCACGTAGCAGTTAAAGTACCAGTTTTCTCTTTCTCTAAATTAACCAAAGTTGATACTAACTTGGGACCGGAAATGAAATCAACTGGTGAAGTATTAGGGGTCGATGAAGATTATGAAAAAGCTCTGTATAAAGGTTTTGTAGGAGCAGGGATGGATATTCCAGCCGAAGGAACTATCTTAGCTACAGTAGCAGATAAAGATAAAGCAGAGGCTATTCCGTATATTAAAGAGTTTGCTCAGTTAGGATTTAATATTGTAGCTACTAAAGGAACTGCTCAAGCACTGCGAGAAGAAGGATTAGAAGTAGAAGAAACTAAGAAGCTATCAGAAGGCTCCCCAAATGTAATAGATTTAATTAAGGAAGATCAGATTGATTTAGTAGTTAATACTTTAACTAAAGGTAAAGTGCCAGCTAGAGATGGATTCCAAATTAGAAGAAATTCTGTAGAGATGGGGATTCCTTGTTTAACTTCCTTAGATACAACAGAAGCAATCTTACATGTACTCCAAGAAATGAAATCGGGAGTTGAAATTACAGCTAAAGCTTTACAAGATTACGTGTAAATAAGCTGTGAGCTATGAGTCGTGAGCTTTGAGTTTAAAACTCAAGGCTCATTGCTCAAGACTCACGACTATAAAAGAAAGGGTGTTAACATGCCACAACGAGTAATTAGAGAGATTATTGCCCAGGAAAGAATCTGTCCTGATCATTATAAACTGGTGATTAATGCTCCTCAAGTTGCTAAAGAAGCTCAGCCAGGCCAATTTATCCATTTAAAAAGAGCTAACTTGGAAAATCAAACTGATCCTTTATTAAGAAGACCAATTAGTTTTAATCAAATTGATCAAGACCAAGGAACGATAACGATTGTTTATCGAGTAGTAGGCCGCGGGACGAAATTATTAGCTAATTTAGAAGCTAACGATAAACTGGATTTAATGGGGCCGTTAGGAACAGGATTTGAGATTTCTGAAGGTAATGAGATTGCTGTAGTAGGCGGCGGAATGGGGATTGCTCCTTTGTTGCCGCTAGTAAATAAATTAGTAGCAGCTGATAAAGAGGTAACAGTCTTACTAGGAGCTAATCAACAAGAGCAAGTCTTAAATTTACAAAAGTATCAACAGTTAGATGTAGATTTAAAAGTAGCTACAATGGATAATAGTTTTGGTTATCAAGGTTTTGTAACAGATTTATTAGCTGATATTAATGTAGATTATGTGTATACTTGTGGGCCTGAGGTAATGATGAACAAGGTCCAAGAGTGGGCCCACCAAGAAAATATAGCCGGCCAAGCTTCTTTAGAAGAAAGAATGGGCTGTGGAACAGGAGCTTGTTTATCCTGTGTTTGTAAGATCAAAGTAGGAACTGAAGATGATTGGCAGTACCGAAAAACTTGTACCGCAGGGCCCATTTTCCCTTTGACTGAGGTGATTTTTGATGAGTAAGGTAAATTTAGAGGTTGACCTAAATGGACTTAAATTCCACAATCCAGTAACTACTGCCTCGGGAACCTTTGGCTTTGGAAAAGAGTATCAAGATTATGTGGATTTAGATAAATTAGGTGGAGTCATGGTTAAAGGGACTACTTTAAATCCTAAAGAAGGTAATCCCACGCCACGAATTGCTGAAACAAAGGCTGGGATGTTAAATGCTATTGGACTCCAAAATCCAGGGGTAGATTACTTTTTAGAAGAAACTTTACCCCAGATTAAAGATTATCAGTTTAAAACGATTGTTAATATTTCTGGTAATACTGTTGCTGATTATGCTCAATTAGCTAGTAGATTAGATCAGGCTGCAGTAGCTGCTTTAGAGATTAATATCTCCTGTCCTAATGTGAAGAAAGGTGGTTTAGCCTTTGGAACACAACCTGAAATGGCTGCTGGAGTAGTTAAGGCGGTGCGCGAGGAGACAGACTTGCCGTTAATTACTAAATTATCTCCTAATGTAGCTGATATAACTGAAATAGCTAGAGCAGTAGAAGAGGCGGGAACTGATATTATTTCTTTAATTAATACTTTATTGGGGATGAAGATTGATATTAATACCCAACAACCTATTTTAGCTAATAAAATGGGAGGTTTATCAGGACCAGCTATCAAGCCAGTAGCAGTGAGAATGGTTTATCAAGTTGCTCAAGCTGTAGATGTGCCTTTGATTGGGATGGGCGGGATTAGTACTGCTCAAGATGCTATTGAATTTTTATTAGCAGGAGCTACTGCTATTTCAATTGGGACAGCTAATTTCGTGAATCCCGAAGTAACACTGGAAGTGTTAGCAGGAATAGAAGAGTATTTAGTAGAGCATGGTTATGATGATGTTAATGATATAGTGGGGCAAGCAATTGAGAGTTGAGAATTGATAATTGACAATTAATAATTAAAATCAAAAGTTATCAAAAGATTTCAAGGGTAGAACAATTAATGCTTTCTACGGTTAAAAAGTTATTAGAGATAGCAAAGAATATTAGTCTATATATTACTTGCTTATCTCAATCGTGATTCGCACCCCAAGAGTATTTCCTCATTTTATTCGGGGCACTGATTGTTCTAATCAAACCAAAACCAAAGCAATCTTTTTTAATTACTAGGTAAGAGTTTCACAACGACATTTGAATTTTTTAGTAACGAATCTTAGCGAACTGGAGTAAAAATAAGGCTCGAATTATCTAATTTGCAGAATATTAAATTAGATTAGCCTTATTTTTAAGCAGTGAGCTCTAGATGAGTTTAAAAAATTCAGGGAGTGAGAAAACTTTTGTCTAGTAAACTATAAAAGTTATACTTTATATCAATTAAGTTTCATTTAATGTTAAAAATCTATTAGCAACTATTAATTTTAAATTGTAAATTAATATAAAAATGGAGGGATAATTATGAAGAAAGAAAGAGTAATTGAAATTTTTAAGAAGACTGGAGTATTACAGGAAGGACACTTTAAATTAAGTTCAGGATTACATAGCAGTCAGTATTTACAGTGTGCTCAAGTTTTACAGCATCCTGTTTATGCCCAAGAATTAGCAGCTGCTTTAGCTGATAAATTTGTTGATATAGAGTTTGATGTGGTTGTTGGCCCGGCTATGGGAGGAGTTACTTTATCTTATGCAGTAGGTCTTGCTTTGGAAAAAAAGACAATCTTTACTGAACGAGTAGAGGGGGCGATGGCTCTCCGGAGAGGTTTTCAGTTGAAACCTGATGATCAAGTACTAGTGATTGATGATGTACTAACAACTGGGACATCTGTTGATGAAGTTATTGAAGTACTAGATGCTAATGATGCTCAGTTAGCTGGAGTAGGAGTCTTAGTTGATCGGAGTGGAGGAAAAGTTGATTTTGGTGTACCTATTAAAGCAATGCTGGAGGTAGAGGTAGAGGCTTATCAACCAGAGGAATGTCCTATGTGTGAAGAGGATCAAGGTTTTGATCAGCCAGGGAGTCGTTACTTAAAGAATTAATAGCTAAAAAAATAAAACCTATTAATTAATCAGCTAGCCTGTAAAGGCTAGTTTTTTTATTAATTATAATTTCTTTAAAAGTAGCTATTATATGATATAATTATAGTGATTAGTGTTTTAACTTGTTTAGAGAGGTTAAATGGAGGGGAAAAGATTGGTTACTGATACTCAAGTTTCTTTATTTGATATGGTGATGTGTTTATCGGATGCTTTAGATTTAGTTAATCCGGTAGTTACAGGGCATCATAAACGAGTCGCTTATATTGCATCTAGTATAGCAGAAGAAATGGAATTGTCTAATGAACAAAAGAAAGATATTTTAATTGCTGGTGCTTTGCATGATGTAGGGGTTTTATCTCTAGAGCATGATGTTAGCGATCTATTTTTTGATTTTAATATTTTTTATGATACAGGTGATCATGCTCAATTAGGTTATCAGTTATTACATAAATTTTCTCCTTTTGGTCAGATTGCAAAAATAATTCGTGATCATCATAAGCGTTGGGATGAAGTTACTGATCAATCACAGCTAGCAATAGGAAGCCAGATTTTGCATTTAGCAGATAGAGTTGATGTATTAACTGATCAGGAAGCAGAAATTTTAGGTCAAAGAGATAATATAAGAGCTCAAATAAAAGATAAATCAGGTACT
Organism: Halanaerobaculum tunisiense; assembly: GCF_054657635.1. Classification (NCBI taxonomy): domain Bacteria; kingdom Bacillati; phylum Bacillota; class Clostridia; order Halanaerobiales; family Halobacteroidaceae; genus Halanaerobaculum; species Halanaerobaculum tunisiense. The sequence continues at coordinate 88,570 of NZ_BAAHYI010000008.1, read as the reverse complement.
GTTTTTGCCCCAGAAGTAGTCACTGCTTTTTTAAAGTTGATTAATCGAGAAGCATTTTGGTTTGATATAAGTTCCCAGGAAATGTATTGGATCTTAAAGAATAAAGACTATGGGGTTACTGTTGATTTAAATCTGAAGCTGTTATTAAAATTATCGAGATTATTTGGACAAATTATAGATTTCAGAAGTCAGTTTACTGCTACCCATTCTAGTGGGGTAGCGGCTAGTGCTGAAATATTAAGTGAATTAATTGGCTTTTCTGCCGACCATTCTACTCTAATTAAGACTGCTGGTAATCTACATGATTTAGGTAAATTGGCTATTCCTGCTGATATAATTAATAAAGAGGGTAAATTGACCCAGGAAGAGTTTAATATTGTTAAGCAACATCCTTTTTATACTTATCAAATTTTATCTAGAGTTAATGGCTTAGGAGAGATTATAAATTGGGCAGCTTTTCATCATGAGCAGTTAGATGGTAATGGTTATCCCTTTGCTTTAGCAGCTGATCAATTATCTTTAGAAGCAAGGGTCATGGCTGTAGCTGATGTATTTACTGCTATTACAGAAGATCGTCCTTATCGGGTAGGTATGAGTCAAGCAGAAGCAATTAAAGTGTTGACTAATATGGTGGATAATGAAGCTTTAGATGGAGAAGTAGTAGATGTGTTAATAACAAATTATGGTCAGGTAAATAAAGTTCGTAATTTGGTTCAAACTAAAGAAAATAAAGAATATAATCAGTTGAAGGTAAGTTCTTAAGTTTGTTTGTGCTATAAACACATATTTTTTGTTAGTTAAAAACATAATAATAAGGTGATTATGGAAAAAAGAAGGAATTAAAGGCTTTAGCAAGAAATTATAAATAATTAGCTAGTTACATATTATAGACTAGTTATTTCTTACAAAGAGGTGATGTTATGCAGCAGTTTGTATATACGAATGAAGGAAAAGTTTTATTGCGAGAAGCTAAGGAAAGTGATATTCCAAAGATTTATGATATGTATCAGGATTATTATCCAGAGTCCTGGTGGCAGAGTGAAGAGTTAAATGATCTACGGTATGAGATAATCAAGGAAGCAAATGGTAAAGTTTTTGTAGCTGTTTTAAATGAGGAAGTGATTGGTCATGCTGAAACAGTTTTACCAACAGATAAAGAAAGACCAGTTTATCTAGTTAGATTGGATATTCATGATGACTATAGGCGGCGAAAATTTGGAATAGAGTTAGTCCGTTATTCAGCAATTATTATGAAGGACCTTGGTTACGAAGGATATGTTACTTGGCCTGATGTGGATAAATCAAAGGGCTTATTTAAAAAAGTTGGTCTGAAAGAATTAACTAGAGACCCTCAATTAGAGGTTACAATTACTGACCAGAGATCAGTTGAGGTAGAGAAGATAACAGAATTATCTTTTGCTGATCGTCCTAGTGAGTTAGAAGTGGCAGTTGGTTGCCCGTGGGGTAGAGAATATAATTGGAAGAAAGTTTTTCGGGCTTGCCAAGAGGAAGTCTTAGATTATCAAGGACCTTTTATTCACCAAGTAGAAACGCAAGGGGTAACAGGAGTAGTTTTATTAGATGGAGTTAGCTTACAGATTTATTTACCTGCTGATAAGCAAGAAGATGTAGATTTGATTACGGAATTAATAGCTTATGGTTCTAATTTAGCTTTGGAGCAAGGTATTGAAGAGTTACGGATTAATTTACGAACAGATTTATGGGCTGCAATGGATATGTCAGATATTTGGGAAGTCGAAGATAATCAGGAACGATTAGAAATGAAGATGGATTTTTAGATTAAATTGGGGCCTTGTTAGTTGGCCCCAATTTAGTTATTCTTTTTTTAATTCTTCAATTAATTCTTTATCTGGGGTAGCATACAGAGTTGATTCCTGTTTATAATAGACCAATCCTGGTTTACCTCCTGGAGCTTTAGCAACGTATTTGACTTGAGTGTAATCGACTGGTACATTACTTGATTTACGACCTTTACTATAAAAGGCAGCAATATGTGCTGCTTCAAATAATGTTTCTTCTGGGATTTCCTTTCCTGTATGATTTCTGATAATTACATGAGAGCCTGGTAGATCTTTTACATGAACCCAGGTGTCTTGGTTATTAGCTATCCTGTGGGTTAATTTATCATTTTGTTTGTTATTTCTGCCGACTAGAATTTGATAATCATCTGAAGATGTAAATTTTAAAGGAGGTAATTTTTTGTCTTGTTTATCATCATTATTACCAGTTTGTTGTTTGATATATCCTCCTTCAATTAATTCTTCTTCGATTTTTCTTAATTCAGCTAAAGATTCTGCCTGTTCTATATTATGTTTTACTTGTTTTAAATAATCTAGCTCAATATCAGTCTTTTTAACTTCTCTTTTCAGATATTTAACACTGCTTTTAGCTTTTTCGTATTTATCAAAGTAACGTTGAGCATTTTCCGCTGGAGTTAATTCAGGATCCAGTTCAATAGTAATTTCTTGGTTATTCTCGTCATAGTAATTTTCTAGGGTAACTTTCTTGTGCCCTTGTTCTAAGCGGTAAATATTAGCAGTGATTAATTCACCTTTGAGTTGGTGTTTATCTGCATTTTTAGCTCCTTTAAGTTGGCCTTTGACTCTACGGTATTTTTTTTCTGCCTTGTTTAAATTATCAGTGACTACTTTTGTCATTTTTTTAGTTAGTTTACTTATTTTACGGCGGGTGATGCGGTTAGTAAAGTAGTAATCGAGTAATTTATTAATAGATGAAAAACTTTCTGTAGGTAATTGAAACTGTTGTAAGTCAAATGGTTTATATTCTTTAAAGTTATCATCTGTATCTAAGACTAAGGTATGATTAAATTCATTATTTTGGACTCTAGTAAATAAATTATTAAAGGCTGGCCACAAATTATTTATTTCCTGGGGATTGGTTAATTGTTGATCAGTTGCAAATCCAGCCCGACAGGTGATTTCTTGGCCCATAGTTGGCCCGATACCGCGGTAGTTATCCATAATAGCTTTATACATTGGCTCTTCTAATTTAGTAGTTAATAATTCTTTAAATTCTTCTGAATTAGTAGTTAAAGGATTGACTTTTCCTTGTTCAGGAGGTGGGGAATACTCTTTACCAGGTAATAATTCTCGGTAGCGACTAATTTTTTTAGTAACTCGTTTAATACAATCTAGAATCTGCTTATCAGGTTTGGTTAAAATAATATTACTGTGTCTCCCCATTAATTCCACTACCAGCTTTTTATCTATTAGTGTTCCTTCGTTATTCTTAAACTGGATAACAATTTCTAAAATTCTTTCGAAGTCTGGTTGCTTTATTTCCTTAATTCTACCACTATGTAGATGTTTTCTTAATAACATACAAAAAGCAGGTGGCTTATAAGGATTATCAAAGTCTTGTTCTGTGATATAGATTCTAGGATTTTGGGGATTAGCTGAAATTAATAGTTTGATATTTTCTCCAGGCTGTCTAATTCTAATAGTTAATAAATTATCTTTAGGTTGATAGATTTTATCAATTCGACCGCCAATTAATTTATTCTTTAGCTCTGTTTTGATTGCTGCTATGGTAATACCATCTAAAGCCATGTTAACAACTCCCTATTATTAGTAATTAGTACGTATATATAATGTAACATTTTATAGCGTTGATTTCAATCACGTGAGATGATTTATAGTTTATTGTTGCATTTTTACTAGTGAATTATTTATAATGTATATTATAAAGGTATATAATAGTTTCACTAATATAAGTATAATAGATTTTAAATAGTAAAAAATCAAGTAGGTAGGTGATAAATATGGGGCGTTTGAATACGTTTAAACAAATTATTAATAGTATTAAGTTAGCAGCAGATTATTTAAAAGACCCACAAGCCTCAATGGGAAAGAAGGTATTATTAATTTTTCCTCTAATTTATATTATAACCCCTTTTGATTTAGTTAGCGATTTTATTCCTTTATTAGGTTGGTTAGATGATACAATAATTGGATTAGTTGTTTGGAAGTATGTTTTTTCTTCTTTAAACAGTTATCAATCTAAGAATGATGAACACCAAGAGCAAGAGGAAGAAGCGGAGGAAGATGCTGATTATACATTAGAAGATGATGAATATGATATAGAGTAATAAGTTATGTAGTATAGGTTAATTGAATATATATTAAGTAGGTGGTTATAGTGGATAAGAAATGGAAAAAGGTGCAGGAAAAAATCATATATAGTCAAGGTTTTGTGCAGTTGAAAGAAGAATTATGTAATCATACACAGAAAGAAATTCAACATCGTTTTTTTAGAATGGAGTTTTTGGATTGGGTCAATATTGTACCGATTACTGCCCAAAATGAGGTAGTATTAGTTAACCAGTATCGTTTTGGAACTGAAGAAGTTACTTTAGAAGTACCTGGAGGGACTTTAGATGAGGGAGAGAATCAACCTTCTTTAGCAGGACAAAGGGAATTACTAGAAGAGACAGGTTATCAAGCTGAAGAAATTATTTCTTTAGGTCAAGTAGCTGTCAATCCAGCTATCCAGAATAATTACTGTCATTTTTATTTGGCGCCTGAGGTTACTAAAATTCAAGAGCAAAATTTGGATGCAACTGAAGATATTAGTCTTGAGTTGATTCCTATAGAAGAAGTGTCTTCTCTACTCCAGGCTGGAGAAATAGAACATTCTTTATCAGTATTAGCTTTATTGTATGCGCAAAGTTATTTAGGTGTTTGAGCTAAGAATATAGTATTTAGAGGTTAGTAACTGTACAACTCCAAGAATAGGAAAGGGGGTGAATTATTTTATCAGGTTTATTATTTGAAATTTCTGTTTTTGGGATGCTGACTTATTTTATAATGAAATTAGATATATTTTCCCAGATTTTAATGAAAGATTTAGATTATAAAAGAAAAGTTTATTTAAGTTGGATCTTATTAATTATTTCCATGGGACTATTGTATATTTTTACAGTAGATCAGCTACCAATTTATACTTTAGGGATTATATTAAGTGGTAGATTATTTGGTTTTCCTTATGGTAGTTTAGTAGGTATAGTACTTTTTTTACTGGGGAGGCCCTTAGTAGATTTACACTGGGTAGTGATTATAATAGGAGGAATTAGTGATTTATATCATGCCCCCTTATTAAACAGACTAAAATTAAGACTTAAAGATATAGTAGTTAGTTTATTGTTGACTTGCGGTTATCTTTTATATATCAGAAATTATAAATTATTATTATATTATATATGCTTTTATGTAGTACTTACTATTGTTAGTAATTTTAAATTACAGTTAAAATCATTTCAGAGACAAAAGCGAGAGTTTAAGAATGCTTGTCAAGCTCGAGATAGTTTAGAGCAGTTACATTCTATTAACGAAAAACTAATTTCTAATTTTAAAGTTGAAGAAGCTTGTGAAGAATTAGTAAAAATTGGTTGTCAACAGTTAAATGCTAAATATGGAGGAGGTCTACTTTATAATAAAACTAAAGAGAAATTTGAATTAAAGTGTAAACAAGGCTTGGATAAAAAATATATAACAAAACTACAGTTAGCTAAGTCAGCTTCTTTTGTTGCAGATTTAGAAAAGGAAGATATTTTAGTTATTGATAATCTGAAAAAATACTGTTATTATAACTGCTCTATTTTTTTAGAAGATGGTTTTAGGTCAGCTGTAATAGCACCTGTTTTTAAACAACAACAAATAAAAGGGGTTCTTTTCTTTTTAGCTAAAAAGAAAAACTTTTTTTCTGATTTAAATTTAACTCCATTACAAACTATAATTGATCAAGCTCCTTTAGTAATTGAAAAAGCAGAGATTTTTGAGAAGATGGAGCGTAATGTAGCAGGTCTATCAATGTTACAGCGGACTAGTAATATAATTAATTCTACCTTGAAGCAAGAAAAGGTTTTTGAACATACAGTAGATATGATAATGGGAACAATGGGTGTTTCGATGAGTGGATTGTTTTTGGTAACTGAAGAGGAGTTAGATTTAGTAGCTGCTCGAGGGGTTCCTGACCAGAATCGAGAATTGATAGTTACAGAGACTAAAGAAGTTGCGTGGGAAGTAATTGAGAGCAAAGAAATTTTAATTAATGATCAATTAGAGAATAGAAGTGATAAATATAGTTTTGAATTGATAGATGTAAAATCAGTAATGTTCGTTCCGCTAAATATTAGAGGAAGAGTAATAGGAGTAGTTGCTGCTGCTCAGATAGGTTTTGAGCGTAAATTTAAAAAAGCAGATCAAAGATTTGTTACTACTTTAGCCAATCAGATAGCTGTTGCTATTGAAAATGCTAGTATGTATAAAAAAATGGAAAAATTAGCTAATGAGGATGGATTAACTAAATTATATAATCATAGTTTTTTTCAGGAGCGATTGGGAGAAGAATTAGAAAAAAGCAGTCGCCATAATCGTGACTTATCTTTGTTGATGTTAGATATTGATAATTTTAAAGATTTTAATGATTTATATGGGCATCAGGCAGGAGATAAAGTTTTAAAAGAGATAGCTAAGTTATTAAAAGAAAATGTAAGAATAGCTGATGTGGTAGCCAGATATGGAGGAGAAGAATTTGTTATTATTTTACCTGAAACTGATAATCAGGGAGCTTATGAAATGGGACAGAGAATTAATCAATTAGTACGCAATAACATTATCAAGTATAATGGCTTAGAATTAACAGTAACAACCAGTATTGGCGGGGCTACTTATCAACCTAATCAATCCCCAAAAGATTTGATCAGTCAAGCGGACCAAGCCTTATATAAAGCAAAAAGTAGTGGTAAAGACCGGATTTATATAATTGGCGGGAGGTTTGTAGGTGAAGATAGGAACAATTAGTGATTTACTTTTAATAGTTGGAGATATCTTATATCATGGAGCTAGGAATCCCTTACCAGCTGGTTATGATACTCCAGCTGTAGTAGAAGAGCTAAACCAAATGGAGGATGATTTCTTAGCTATTAAAGGGAATGTAGATACAGTAGTTGAAGATAATGGGCGAAGAATTGCTATGTATCATGATTATCAGCATGAAACTAAAGAGGAACGGGTTGATTTTGCCTAGCAATTAGGAGCTGATATTTTAGTATTTGGCCATACTCATGTGCCTTTAGTAGAGGAAGTAGATGGTGTTACTCTATACTACTTAACCCAGGTAGCATTGCTCTTTTTAAGCAAGAATCTGCTATTCCTGCATTAGCAGTAATTGAAAGGGATAAGCTTCAATTAATTTCACTCGAGACTAAAGAAGTACTAACAGAATATAGTTTAGAGTAAGTAGTAAATAAGAGCTAACAATTTTGTTAGCTCTTTTAAATATATTCAACAGTTTATAGAAAACAATTAGCAACTATAATCTAAAGTGAGGGATGAATATGTATGATTTTGACCAAGTAATTGATCGTAAAAATACTAATTCTTTAAAGTGGGATAAGTACAATGGAGAAGATATCTTACCAATGTGGGTAGCAGATATGGATTTTGAGAGTCCACCACAAGTGAAAGATGCTTTAGCCAACAGAGTAGACCATGGTGTTTTTGGTTATGCTGGGGATTATGATCAATATTATAAAGCAATTGTTAATTGGATGGAACAACGTCAACAATGGCAGATAAAGAAGGATTGGATTTCTATTAGTCCAGGAGTTGTACCTGCTTTAAATATGTTAGTAAGATCCTTAACTAATCCTGGAGATAAAGTAATTATTCAACCTCCTGTTTATTATCCTTTCTATCAGGTAGTGGAGAATAATGGTTGTCATGTAGTGGAGAATCCTTTACAGTTTACTGGGCAGCAGTATCAGATGGATTTCTCTGATTTAGAACAAAAAATTGATAATCGAGTTAAGTTACTGATCTTATGTAGTCCGCATAATCCAGTAGGGCGCGTTTGGACGAGAGAAGAACTGAATAAATTAGGAGAGATTTGTATTGAAAATGATATACTTGTGATTGCTGATGAGATCCACTCTGATTTAATTTTACCAGGTAATGAACATACAGTATTTGCTTCTTTAGCAGAAGAGTTTGCGCAAAATTGTGTAGTTTGTAATGCTCCTAGTAAAACTTTTAATTTAGCAGGAATCCAAACCTCTAATATTATTATTCCTAATGCCCAATTAAGACATCTATTTGAGACAGCTTTGGAGAGTAATGGCTTAGGTAGACCAAATGTATTTGCTATTCCAGCTTTACAAGCAGCATATAATCATGGTCAGGAATGGTTAGATGAGTTATTAGTTTATTTACAGGCTAATTTAGAGTTTTTACAAGATTATATAGCAGAGAATATACCGCAAATAAAGGTGATTGAACCAGAAGGAACTTATTTGTTCTGGTTGGATTTTCGCCAGTTAGGTTTAGATGATAAGCAAATAAAAAGATTATTATTTAAAGATGCTAGATTGATTTTAAATCCAGGAGATATTTTTGGAGAGCAGGGAAGAGGCTTTCAGAGGATTAATATTGCTTGTCCTCGGTCGTTACTAAAAGAGGGATTAGAAAGATTAAATAGGGCAGTCAAGGAATATTGTTAAAGTAGTGAAAGTAGGAAATAATCATTTTAATAATGAGAAGAGTGATAAAAATAAATAATTAGCTGATTAACATACCCAAATTTGGGTATGTTATTTTTTTCTGTGCACTTCTTTTGTTTAGCAGGCATAAACTGATACAAAGATCTATTAGTAAAAAGGAGGGAGTTTATGCCTGTTACCCTAAATGCTTTACATTGGGTTTACTTACTTTTCATTTTAGTGATTATTGGGTTTATGGTTTGTAAGCGGGATACATCATTAATATGTATTATAGGGATCTTTACTTTAGGTTTCTTGGCGACAGGTACTTTAGCCCAAGCAGTAATTGGTGTTTTTAATAGTTTGATTTATGCTACTAAGGAATTAATGGGGACTATATTTATTATTTCAGTAATTTATGGAATGAGTCAACTATTGCAAGTTACAGGGATTAATGAAGTAATGGTAGCTCCAGTTACTAAATTTATTAAGACACCTACTTTAGCTTATTGGATTATAGGATTTTTGATGATGGTTATCTCTTGGTTCTTTTGGCCTTCTCCAGCGGTAGCACTTATGGGGGCAGTTTTGTTGCCTATAGCACTTAGAGTGGGTCTGCCAGCTATAGGCGTGGCAGTAGCTATGAACTTATTTGGGCATGGAATTGCTTTATCCAGTGATTTTGTTATTCAAGGTGCACCTAAGTTAACAGCTGATGCAGCTGGTATTCCTGTTGGAGACGTCGTTAGTGCTAGTCTTCCTTTAGTTTTGGTTATGGGAGTTGTAACAACTGTAGTAGCTTTTTGGTTCTTAAAGCGAGATCTTAAGCAAGGAAAGTTGACAGTTGATCAGGAAACAATAGAGGATATTTCTACCGAAGATAGTACAGAAGAAATTGAGGCTACTTTATCAGCTACTAGGCAAAAATTACTTGCTTTATTGATTCCGGGATTATTTATTCTTGATGTAGTAGTAATGATTATGGCCGGATTGCAAGGTGGTGATGCTACAGCTTTAGTAGGAGGAACTGCTTTATTTATTCTACTTCTTATTGCTATGTTGGCCCACAAGAAGGAAGGCTTAGAAAAGGTCACAGAATATTTGATTATCGGGTTGAAGTTTGGGTTTAAGGTATTTGCTCCAGTGATTCCGATAGCAGCTTTCTTCTATATGGGGGATATGGGTATTGTATCTGTTTTTGGTAAGGTGCTACCAGCTGGCTCTAATGGTTTAGTTAATGATTTAGGTGTAGCTTTAGCTCATACTGTTCCACTTAATAAAGGAGTTGGAGCTGTAACATTAACTCTTGTTGGTAGTATTACTGGACTAGATGGTTCTGGTTTTTCTGGTATTTCCTTAGCAGGTTCAGTAGCTAAATTATTTGCTACGGCTATTGGTTCTGGAGTAGCTACTCTGACTGCTTTAGGACAGGTAGCAGCAATTTGGGTAGGTGGTGGTACTTTAGTTCCCTGGGCTCTTATACCAGTGGCTGCTATCTGTGGAGTAAGTCCTTTTGAATTAGCTCGCAGAAATTTAATTCCAGTTATTATTGGGCTGATCGTAACTACGATTGTAGCTATCTTTTTAGTTTAAGAAAGTAATTATTTAAATTTAACCAGAAATCAGTTAAACTGTATAATGAACAACGAATTAAAAAGATTAAATTAAAAGATAATAATTAAGTCAGAAAGAATACAATCTAGTGCTACATTTTGTGATTGATAACCAATTAAATCTGAGAGAGTAATTGAATGGGGTAATTGAGATGGAGGGAAAATATGACAGATCCTATAGACTTAGATACTAAATTGTTAAATATAGCAATTGAAGAATGGCTTACAGCTCAACAGAGGTTAACTCCAGTAGCTCAACAAGAATATCTCAATTATAGAACTGAAGTTTTTGATAATTTTATTGCTTTATTTGAGATCACTATTCCTGATGATATTAAGGAGGATTATGAAGAGTATATTTGTAATTGGTTACAGAATTATTTTACCGCAGAGGGGTATCTTGAAGAAGTTGAGTTAGTAGATATAGAAGAATTCATTTTCTATTTAGCAGAGGATAAAAAATTAAAATTTAAAATTTATCTACGTTATTTTCTTCATTTAGCTCAGCGCTTACACCATTATCAGCATAATAAAGCTGACTTTGTTCTAGCCATCCAAGATTTGAACAATGAGGTTTTATTACAAGCAATTAATAAATATCGGGGCCAAGAAAAAATAAAACAGATTAGATATCAGATAGCTAGAGCTGTTTTAAATAATGACTTTTCTGTAGCTAAGCTAGAGAAGATAAAACAAGAGGTCAGTCAGCAGTACGAAAAGAAAATACTCCAGGCTTGGTCCGATTTTAGTATTCTATTCCAATTATACTATGATCAGTATCAAGAAAAGATCCAGAAACTATTACAGGAGATTTATACTATATTAGCTGAAGAACTAAAGCAAAGAGGCCATAATTTACAGTTTCAATCCAAATTAGCTGATTTTGCTTGGAATAATACTTTTGGGACTGATAGTTGTTGGTTAGCCTTATATCCAGTCGACAAGTCTTCTCATCAAAAAGCAGCCCAATTATTTTTAAAAGTGACTAGAGGGAGTTTGATTGAATATGGTTTAGCTCTAGGAGATAGATTAGAACAGACTGGTAACTCTGATTTAGAGATAATAACTAGTCTAGCTAATCTGAAATTAGAGACGATAATTAATAAATTTAGTTCAGTTATCTCTGATTACAGAAGGATTAATGGTGAATCTTCTGCTCTGACAGTTGATTTTAGTCAAGAGTTGAGTATAAATCAACTTTACTTTCCACCCAAGGAAAAAGGAAGGATTAAGAGGCAAGTCAGAGCTGCTTTAAAGAATAATAAACACATAATTTTAGTTGGTCCTCCTGGGGTTGGTAAATCAAAATTGGCCGAAGAGATATGTGCTAGCTATCAAGTTACTTCCCAGCTGGTAACAGCTAATCCAGATTGGTCTACTTTTGATACTATTGGTGGTTATCAACCTACTAGAGAAGGTGAGTTATCGTTTAAACCAGGGGTGGTATTAAATTGTCTAAAAGCGGATTCACAAACAATTAAAAATCAGTGGTTAATAGTTGATGAGATAAATCGAGTGGATATTGACCAAGCTTTTGGGGCTTTATTTTCAGTTTTGACTGGTGATACTGTGACTTTAAGCTTCCAGGCTAATAATGGGGAAAATATCCAGCTTGGCCCCCAAAGAGGAGCAAAATTGGAAAAGCTAGCAGAGCATGAGTATGTAGTTCCTGATTCTTGGCGGCTGATAGCTACTATGAATACCTTTGATAAGACATCTTTATATGAGATGAGTTATGCTTTCATGAGACGGTTTGCCTTTATTTCTTTATCTGTACCAGAGGAAATTACTACTCAAGTAGTAACTAATTATCTTGAGTGTTGGAGACTAGAGGATACAGCCTATTTAGAACAGGTAACTCAATTATGGCAGGTAGTTAGAAGTTATCGAGAGCTTGGCCCGGCAGTGATCAAGGATCTCTATCACTATTTGCTAACTACTAAGGGAGATTATGCTTCAGCAGTTACAATGTATATTTTGCCTCAGTTAGAAGGTTTATTAGCTAAGGAATTAACTAGTCTTCTTGCTGAAATTATTAATCTTGATTTTATTGTTAATCAGACCCAGATAAAACAATTTACTAGAGATTATTTTAATCTGGAGGTAGTGAATAATGAAGACTAAGGCAGAAGAATTAATTAAAGAAATAGCTGAGGAGTTAATTATTTATCTTAAGGCGGGCCAACTAAGTTTAACTCCTTTTTTACAACAGATTGAGCCTAGTATTAATAATTTTAGGCAATTGTTACGGATTCATTTTATTTTACAACCAGAAGTAATTGCTTTTATAGAGCAATTACCAACTGAGTTGAGACGAATTAAGACTTCCAGCCAACAAGTAAAGAAGATATTACAAGGAGAGGTTAGAGGACAAGTTGATTGGCAACAGACAATTAAGCAACGCTATCAGACCAATTGTCAAGCCCAGTCTTCTTTTGTCTGTCAGCAGAGAAATAGTAATTATAATGTTCAGGAAAATCTAGTACTAAAGAAATTATTAAACCTGCTCCAAACTATTGTAGAACAGGATTTACCCCAGAAAGATTATAATTGGTTAGGGGTGTGGTGGGGAGCAGATAAGTCCTACCAGACAATCCAAGAAGTTTATCTGAATAATTCTTACCTACAGGAAGTTGATTTAAGCCAAGTAGAAGTTACGGACAGGATGATTAATAATGTCCGTCAGAGTAGAAGACGATTTTATCGTCAGGCAGCTGATCTATTGGCTAGCTATCGGGAGTTAGTTGATTTTAATAATCAGCATAAGGAATTAGTTGGTTTATTAGAAACAACTTTTATTCGGCCTCACAATATAGAGACTTTATTTGAATTGTATTGGGTTATTAGATTGATTAGATCTCAGACGGATAATGCTCAGTTACAATTATTAGAGGGGGAGAATAATTTAGTAGCCAGGTGGCAGAAGCAGGATAGGCATTATTACTTATATCATGATGCTACTGGATCTGAGTATTTGGACTGGCAAGTTTCTTTGGGGGAAGTAATAGCTAGTGATAATAGTTATCTACAACAAAAGGTGGCAGCCCATAGAAAAGAAGAGCAGTTAGCCAAAGAACTATTTAACAGTCAGGTAACTGATAATTATTGGGCTGGTCGGCCTGATATTGTATTAGAAATAGTTGCTGGCGCAACTAATGAATTAGAGAAGGTGGTAATTGGCGAAGTGAAGTATACTACCAAACAATCTACAGCTCGGCAAGGACTCCAAGAATTACTTGAGTATTTAGCTTTAGTCAAATATAAAGGGGATTACTTAAATAATAGAGAGTTAACTACGGATCAAATAGATGGGTTATTATTAGTAGATGATGTAGAGTTAGGAACAAAGAAGTCAGCTACAGTAAAGGTGTATAATACTCAAGATGAAGTGCAATTAGATCTTTGAATGGGAAGTGGTTAGATGAAAAAAATCAATGTACAGGCATTATCTATAGCTTTTGGGGTTGCTTGGGCAATTTTAATGTTGCTGCTTGGTATTTTAGCTATGTGGAATGGGGAAATTAAAATGGTGAATCTACTTGCCGATATTTATATTGGTTTTAAACCAACTTTTGTAGGAGTCATAATTGGAGCTTTGTGGGGGCTTAGTAGTGGAATCATGTGGGGCGGGATGATTGGGATAGTATACAATTTATGCACTGATTAAATAGATATAACTTAAATTTGCGCAAGACTCCATGTGGTCGATTACATTGAGTCTTGTTTTGCTTTTTTATTGGCCATTCTGGCCCTGAAATTTATTCTAGTTAAAATAATGATTCAGTTAATTAAAACATATATTATAAAGTGATCTATCTGTTATTTATTATAATATTTAATAAAATATATCTTTATTTATATTTTTTATAAAATAGGATAGGCTAACTTATAAATGGAGGGGCTATAATGGAGAAAGAAAAAAAGAAAGAGTTAATTAGAAAGTTGCAGAAACAAGTTAAGCAGGAGTATCAAATTGGAGTTGAGGAGTTTGCTGAATTAGCTCAGAAGTTGGCCCGGTAAAATATAACTCAAGAAGAATCTAGAGAATTATATACCGAAGTTAGTCCTGGATTATATAAAAAGATGGAGAATAATTAATAAATAATAGAATTAATGAATATAAAATACTTTTATGGCAAAAATAACCTAAAACACATAGTAAGGAGTGAGAACTATGTTGAATCAGGTAGGGTTAGTAGGTAGAGTAGCTAAAGATCCAGAATTAAAGGTATTATCTAGTGGTACTAAGATGACTAATTTACTAGTAGCAGTTGAACGTAATTATACTAATCAAGAAGGGGAACGAGAGGCAGATTTTATCAGTGTTGAAGTCTGGCGGAGACTAGCTGAAAATTGCGCTAAGTTTTTGCAGAAAGGTCGTTTAATTAGTGTGCAAGGGAGACTAGAAGTTGATAATTGGGAGGATCAGGAAACAGGAGAAAGGCGATATAAGACTGGAGTTGTAGCAGATCAGATTCAATTTTTAGATCAGCCAGCTGATTCCAGTTCAGATCAGGAAGCTGGGGAGGCTTCTGCCTAATAATTCTTTTTTTAGGCTGCGGGAGTTCCTGCAGCCTATTTATTATATGGTATTTAAATGTTAAACTAGGTTTAGGAGGTGACTGGAATGAGGAAACAATTAGTAATTATCAGCTTAGTAGTCATTTTTGTTAGCTTAAACTCGTTAGGGTATACCTTAGAATTAGAGAAGGGCTTCCAGGTTCAGCCAGATAAATTAACTAGTCTTCAGGAGGTGGAAGTGCTAAGAGTAATTGATGGGGATACTCTTGAATTAACTACTGGTCAAAAAGTTAGATTGATTGGAATTGATACTCCTGAAACAGAATCTTCTTCGCAACCAGCGGACTATTATGCTACTCAAGCTACTGCTTTTACTAGAGAAAATTTAGCAGGAGAGACTATTTATTTAGAGTATGGAGTAGAAAAAAGAGATCATTATAATAGATTGCTAGCTTATGTATTTAAGCAGAATGGTATTTTGTTTAATGCTCAACTGTTACAGGAAGGATATGCTACTTTATTAACTATTCCGCCTAATGTTAAGTATGTAGATACCTTTCAACAGTTAGTTAAAGATGCTCGTAAGAATAAGAGAGGTTTATGGGCCAAAGATTTAGTTGCTACTAATTCTGACTTGCCTGTTATTAACTGGCAAGATGCTACTAATCATTTAGGAGAAGAAGTGATTGTTCAGGGGAAGATAGTTAATACTTATAATTCTAGGGGACCTATCTTCTTAAATTTTGCTTCTGACTATAGGGCACATCTGACTGCTGTGATTTTTGTTACTGATCAGAATAATTTCAGTGTTACTCCAGCTGATTATTTTTTAGATCGAAAAGTAATGATTAAAGGAAGAATTAAAGAATACGAAGGAGCTCCAGAAATTATTATTACTGAACCTAGACAGATCCAGGTAATAGATTAGACAGGAAGTCTAAACTTAGACTTCCTGTCAGTAGTGAACTCTAACTTATTATTGGAATTCTTGTTGTCTTTTATCTGCTGTTAGCGCAGATAATTTATCCTCTAGGGATTGATGTTGGAGTAAGTCAATACTTCCTAATAAAATATGAGCTAATCCGAAGCCAGTTACTCCCCAACTTAATCTAGCATCTTTAGATCGTAGGCTGATGCCTAGACTAGTTACTAAGCCACCTAGAATAGTAGGAAGTAATCCTTCCCGAATTTTATTTCTAATAACTAATCCCTCCTTAATTAGAGTTCGGTTTTATTATAAGAGAGATTAAGGTTATTTATACAATCAGGAGATAAAGTTAGTTATTTGGGTACAGATGTTATTTAAGTCATCAGATTCTATTTGCAAAGCAAAACTTTTTTCATATTTTTGTAGGGAGTGATTATAAAGTGGATCATAGTATTTAGTTAATAGGGTTTTAATAACTTGTTTTATGTTACCTTGTTTACAGTTGCTTACTAGTTGTTGGTAACCATCTTGGCCAATTTTACGGATGATATGTTTTTTAATAGCTGTAATTGATTCTAAAGCACGTTCGATAAAAGCCTGGGGATTATCTTGATAAGCTGTTGCATATTCAGCAAAAATACGTTCTACTCTTTTTTCTAGGGAACTTTCAATTAAAATATGAACTCCTTGTTCCATAGCTTGGCTAAAGAAATCAGGTAGGACAGAAATACCTATCCGTTTGCTTTCGGCTTCTACAGCGATAAGTGGTGCTCCATTGATTTCTTCTAATTCTTTCCATAATAAAGAATCAAAGTATTTTTGATTGGTTGGCTCACCTAATCCAATACTTCCAAAAGCTGACCCGCGATGGTTAGCTAATTTTTCTAGATCTATAATAGGTATTTCTGCTTCTTTTAGTTTATAGAGTAGTTCGGTCTTACCTACTCCAGTATTGCCATGAAGTACTAGTAATTTACTTTGGAGCTGGTAATTTGCTAGTTGGTCCATGATAAAGTGGCGATATCCTTTATATCCTTTGTCTAGTTTATAGATATCCAATCCAGCTATGTCTGCTACTAGTCCAATACTTTCGCTGCGCATACCTCCTCGAGCACAAAATAGTACAGTATTTTTGTATTGGTTGGATAAGTCTTTTATTTCCTTGATTAGGCGAGGTAATTTAGGTGCTACAATTTCTATGCCTAGCATTCTTGCTTTTTTTGGTGATTGTTGGGTATAAACAGTTCCTACTTGTTCGCGTTCTTGATTATTAAAGATAGGAATATTAACTGCATTGGGAATAGTAGCTTCCTTAAATTCTTGCGGTGCTCTTGTATCAATATAAACTACTGATTCTAAGTTTAAACTCTGTTGATAAGTTATTAGATCCATAATTTTAGTCTCCTTATTATTTATTTTGATAGATTAGTTTCTAATTTAATATTGTAACATAATGAAATTAAGATGCCAAAAATTAAAAAAAGTAAGTTAGAATGGTATAATAAATAATGTAATCTTGATTAATAATTGGAGGTAGAGTAGGTAATGTACCATATTACAAAGCGAATAGGACATAAGGTGGATATTTCTTTATTGACTGTGGCTGATGAATCAGGTACTAAGTATAGGGTACAGGAAGGGCTGATATTGAAAATTTAAGGGAGCAAAAGCAATTATATGCTACTCCAGATGAAATAGCTGCTAATCAGGAAGTTAAAGAGAGAGCAAAACGGATTTATATTTAATCGCCCGCAAGAAAAATAAACTAGTTTTAAACTGAGACCATATGGTCTCAGTTTAGTTATTTATTGACTATATGCTTTAGAAAAGGAATCTCAGAGATAAATGATTTATATAAGTCATTATAGCTTTTCAGTCCGTAAATAACCTCTAATAATTCTTCTAAAATCCACTCTTTAGTAGTTAATAACCGATGAATTTGCTCAGGAGCAAAAAAGAAGAAATTAGTTAATAATTTGGCTTGCTTGAATTCAGGTACTAGTTGTTGATTGATTGCTGTAGTGTATCTAGTTAAGGTATTAGAGCCTTGTAGTATATCTAATATAGTCTTGCTAGCTAGTTGAGCGCTTTTTAAAGCATAAAAGATACCTTCCCCTGATAAAGGATCAACTAAGCCAGCAGCATCGCCAATCAGGAGTCCTGAGTTAGTATTTAATTTTCTAGTTGTCTGCCAGACAGGTAATAGATGGCCTTTAGCTGTTAGTTCTTGGTAGGAGCTGAGATCTTCTTGAACTAAATATTCTTGTAACTTATGTTTTAAATCAAAACCATGTTTATAGGTTGCTATGCCAACTGATAAATGATCTTGTTTAGGAAAAATCCAACTATAGCCTTGGGGAATAGTTCCGTAATCTAACTTGATTTTACCTCTGTAGCTATTTAGTTGTTGAGCAGGAACTTTTATTTCCTTTTCCCAACCTACTGCTGGTTCTGCAGTAGAGGTTAATCCTAATTTAGTTGCTACTAAGCTATTTACTCCATCAGCTCCAATTACAAATTGGGTTCTAAATTCGGTTTGAGGTGTGATTACTGTAGTATTTTTCTCAGTTGATATTAGATCAGTTACTTTAGTATCAGTAATTACTTTTACTCCTGCTGCTTGAGCTTTGTTAACTAAGAAGTGATCAAACTGATCTCTCATCACTAGGTAAACAAAGGGACGGGTGAAATCAATTTTTATTGGTGCTTGGAACTGATAAGCAAATTCTACATAACTAATTTTATCTTCTAGTACTGGAGTTAAATCTAGGCCAGATAATAATTCTGTAGTCTTGAGTGAGACTGCGCCCCCACAGGATTTATAACGGGGTAATTTTTGTTGTTCAATCAATAAGACTTTTAAATTTTCTTGGGCCAACTTATAGGCTGCATAAGCCCCAGCAGGTCCAGCACCAACAATAATAACATCATATTGCAATCTAATCACCACCATTTTGAGGAGTTAATAATATCTTATTTCATATCTTGGTAAATAATTAAATAATACTCTTACCAATAAGATATCACAATTTTGATCTAATTTAAATAGAGTTCTAATCAATTCTTTTGTGATTATCCGGCTTTGTGTTGCATAAATTGATAATAGTAACTAGGAGAGGATACTATGAAAAAAATGATTAATAAGTTCAAGCGGGTAACCCAAAGTTTAGGTAATTCGGTTAACCAGACGATTATTGTGGGCGGAAATGAGGTTAGTATTCAGTTGGCTCAACATTTAATTCAGTTAGGTCAAGATGTAGTTGTTATTGCCAAGAAGGAGGAGCAAATCAAACAAATTCAGGAACGAGTGGATGTCTTAGTCTTACAAGGTAGAGGAACTAATCTGGATACTCTATATCAAGCTGGAGTAGAAGAAACTGATCTGTTAATTGCTATTACAGATAATGATCAATCCAATCTATTAGCTGGTATTTATGGGCGTAATTTAGGAGTAGAACAGGTAATAGTCCAACTTAAAAATCAAAAAATATTTCATCCTGAGTTACAAACTAAGAATTTGGATCTTAATCTGGTTTTAAATCCCTTTTCTATGACAGTTAAACGGATTAAAGATTTAATTAAACCAGGTGTTGGTTCTGATTTGGATAAATTATTAGGTAGTAAGACTCAAGTTTCTAAGTTGCGAGTGTCGCACCAAGGTGATTTTGCCTACCAGACAGTAAGTGATCTGGAATTGCCAGAAGAATCATTATTATTAACAGTTTTACGACAAGGTAGAGCTTTATTGCCTTGTGGTGATGATAAATTGTATCCTGGAGATGTTTTATTTATTATTTCGCAGCAGACTTTCAAAGGGAAGTTAGGTCAGTTGGTTAGTTATACTACCAGGAGTAAGAATAAAATAGTATTAGCTGGTGGAGGCCGGATTAATTACCAGTTAGCTAAATCATTTGCTTCTCATTCAGTAGTTACTTTAATTGAAGAGAAGCAAGAGAAATGTGAAGAAATAGCTGATGAGTTAACAGATATTTTAGTGCTCCAAGGTCAGGGAACAGACCTTGACTTACTGAAAGAAGAAGGGATTGCTAAAGCAGATGCCTTTATAGCTGATACTAATAATGATGAGGCTAATTTATTACTAGCTAATATAGCTAAAAAGTTAGGAGTTAAGTCGGCAATTGCTATAGTATCTAATATTAATTATAGTTCTTTAAGTGACTTGCTATCTGTAGACCAGATTATTAGTCCTTCTTTGTTGGCTATTGATACAATTTTGGATTATTTGCACCAAGGACAAGTTGCAGATAATACTGTGTTTGCTGGTCAAGTTAAATTTACCAGAGTAGAGAATAAAAAGAGGACTAGAGTGGAGCAATTAAACTTACCTACTGATTTGTTAATTGGATTGGTGACTAGAAATCAGAAGACTTTAATTCCCGATGGTGCTACTAAATTAGAACGAGGAGATGAGTTATTAATCTTTTCTTTGCTGACTAGAAATGATATTCAGAGTTATTTTAGCTAGTAGGAGGCCAGTTTATGAGATTAAAGTTAGTTTTTGGGATGTTAGGTATGTTATTGGTTTTTGTAGGACTTAGTATGTTGCTCCCTATCTGTGTAGCTCTTTATTTTGGGGAGATAGAGGGGATAGCTTTTGTTGTAGCAATGGGGTTTACAGTTAGTTGTGGCCAATTATTAAGGAGTTTAGCTAGTGAACAATCAGCTATTAGACACCGGGAAGGATTTGCAATAGTAACTTTAGGTTGGTTTACCATTTCTGCTGTTGGGGCTTTACCATTGTTGTTAGCTGGTACTTTTGATAATTTTATTAATGCTTTTTTTGAAAGTGTAAGTGGTTTTACTACTACTGGAGCCACAGTAATTATGTCTTTAGAGAGTTTATCCCATACTATTTTATTCTGGCGGAGTCTGATGCATTGGTTAGGTGGGATGGGCATTATAGTAATGTCGATTGTTATTTTACCAGAATTAGCTGGTTCTATGCAGTTATTTAAGGCAGAAGTCCCTGGTCCAGTTCATGAACGGTTAAAACCCCGGATTAGAGAAACAGCTAAGACAATCTGGGTTGTCTATATTGTGTTAACTTGTCTCCAATTTATGGTTTTGTATCTGAATGACTTACCTGTTTTTGATGCTATTATCCATTCTTTTGGTACAATTTCTACAGGTGGTTTTTCTTCCCGGACATTAAGTGTTAGAGCCTATGATAGTTTGCTGATTGATGGGATTATGTCCTTTTTTATGTTTATAGCTGGAATTAATTTAACCTTACACTATCAAGTTATAAAGGGGAATCTAAAGTCAGTTTTAGAAAATAAAGAACTTAAATTTTATGTTTTATTAGTAGTAGGATCTATTATATTAATTACTATTAATCTCCGGTTTAAAGTCTATAATCACCTGGCAGAATCATTTAGGTATGCTGCTTTTCAGGTAACTTCCATTATTAGCACAGCTGGTTTTGCTACTGTTGATTATGATATCTGGCCCCCTTTTTCGCGAGGTATTTTGTTAATTTTGATGTTTATTGGAGGTTGTGCTGGTTCCACTGCCGGAGGAATTAAGGTGATTAGAATTTATGCGCTAATGAAGAAAGGGTTTCAGGAACTACACAAACTAATTCATCCCCGAGCTGTAACTTCTTTAAAGATAGGTAACCGGGCTGTTTCAGATGAAGTTTCAACTAGTATCTTAGGTTTTTTCTTTCTCTATATTATTGTATTTGTAGTTTCTACAATTACTTTAACTTCCTTTGGGATTGATTTAATCAGTTCTATCTCTGCTGTAGCAGCAACTTTAGGGAATATAGGTCCGGGATTAGGGTTGATTGGCCCGCTAAATACTTATGTGCCGTTGCCTATAACTGGTAAGTTATTACTTAGTTTTTGTATGATTCTAGGTAGATTAGAGATTTATACAGTATTAGTCTTTTTATTATCCGGTTTTTGGAGAAAATAGATTATAAGTCTCACTGGAGGGGATAGAGTCGTGTGTCGGGACCTGTGTGTTGTGAGTAAGTTCAAAATTTAATTTCTAGGCTAATGACAATCAATAGATTAATTTTGCTAATCAGCTCTAAATTGATATAATACCTATAGGGAACTAGTGGGAGGAATAAATATGCAACCTAAAATTTTAGTAGTTGATGATGACCAAAATATCTGTAAGTTAATTAATATTTATTTGCAAAGAGAAGATTATCAAGTAATAACAGCTACTGATGGTCAGATGGCGCTTGATAAATATTATGAGTGCAATCCTCAATTAGTGGTTTTAGATATTATGCTACCTGAGTTAGATGGTTGGCAGGTTTGTAAAAAAATTAGAGAAGATTCTAATGTGCCGATTTTGATGTTGACTGCTAAAGGAGAAAAGCAAGAAAAAATAAAAGGATTAGAAATTGGAGCGGATGATTATGTAACTAAACCTTTTGAACCAGAAGAGCTAGTAGCTAGAGTCAAAGTTATTCTGCGGCGGACAGATATTAGTCAAGATAAAGAAGTATTAACTTTTCCTAATCTCCAGATAGACCACCAGAAGCGACAGGTAAAGGTCCAAGGAAGAAAGCTGGAGTTGGCCCCTAAAGAATATGATCTGCTTTATTGTCTAGTACGTAATGAACAGCAGGTACTTAGTAGAGAACAGTTACTAGATAAAGTCTGGGGCTTTGATTTTGTAGGAGATATTAGAACAGTTGATAGTCATATAAAACGCTTAAGAAATAAAATTGATAGTCAAGTAGATGGTTATAAATACTTTCATACTATCTGGGGAGTGGGCTATAAATTTGAAGCTAAACAAGAGTCTGAATAGTATTTCAAGTAAATTATTAGTTAGATTTGTAGTAGTTAGTTTAGTTACTTTATTGGTTTTAGGAGCTGCTTTAGCTTATCTGTTTCAAGATTATTATTATAGCAATCGAGAAGAAGAGTTTATTAATCAGGGCAAAAAGATAGCTAATCTAGTTCAGAGTTCTTTACATAAAGGAAATTATCAACAAACTTTATCGTTTTTAAAAAATTCTCGTCGTTTTTTCACAGGAGAAGTCTGGGTGGTTAATTCTAAAGGGTTAGTATTGGGAACTACTCAAGAGGAGAAATTTGAAGGCGTCCAGCTAGAAAAGGAAGAAATAAGACAAGTGTTTCAGGGCCAAATCATCAGCAAACGAGGTTTTTCTCGTTATTTTGATGAACCTATGTTATTTACTGCTGTGCCGATCATTTTCCAACAGCGGGTGATTGGAGCAGTCTTTGTTTTTTCCCCATTAGCTGGTTTATCTGCTACTTTAAAGGAATTAACTTGGTTATTAGTCTATGCTGCTTTAATATCTGTTGCTTTAGCTTCTGTACTTAGTTTTACTTTATCGAAAAGATTTTCTCGCCCGTTACAAAAGATGAAAGAAATAGCTGTTAGAATGGCTCATGGTAATTTTTCCCAGAGGGTAGAGATTAATTCTAATGATGAAATCGGTCAGTTAGCTACTTCTTTTAATTATTTAGCCGATAAATTAGAAGAGACGATTGCTTCTTTACAAGAAAAAGAACAACTCCAGAAAAGATTTGTAGCTAATGTATCCCATGAGCTACGGACTCCTTTAACTTCTATCCGTGGCTTTATTCAGGCATTACAAGATGGGGTTTATGAAGATAAGGAAGATCGTGAGGAATATTATGCAATAATTAGTCAAGAAGTACAGCGGTTGATTAGACTGGTTAATGATCTGCTTGATCTGTCTCGGATTGAATTAGGCCAGATTAAAATGGAAGAGGAAACTGTGGATTTAAAATCATTACTTACTAGTGTAGTTAAGAACTTAAAACCAACTTTAGAGGAGAAAGAACTGGAGATTGATTTAGAGTTGCCAACAGCAGATATCTTAGTCTGGGCTGATCAAGATCGAATTGAACAAGTGTTGATTAATTTAATTAGTAATGCTATTGATTTTACTCCTGCTCAGGGACAGATAACTATTCAACTCCAGAAAAAAGAACAACAAGTAGAGGTCTTAATCCAGGATACAGGACCAGGGATTCCTGAAGATGATTTAGATGATATTTGGAATAGATTCCATAAGGTTGATAAAGCCCGAGTTAGTACTAAAGGTGGGACAGGACTAGGGTTATCTATTGTAGAAGAGATTATAACTAGACATGATGGTCAAGTCTGGGTTACTAGTCAGGTAGGTGTAGGATCTACTTTTGGTTTTAGTCTTCCTCTAGCTTAATTACAGTGATTTGTTAAAATAATTTTGCCTCGTCATAGTTTCGTAAAAAAAGAGAGGTATAATAATTAATGAATTGTTTAGTTTGAGTGGGATAAAATAACAACTGCAGGGGGGATAGTGATGAGAAAAATTAATAATAAGTTTGCAGTTTATAGTTCTGTACTATTAGTAGGTATTTTACTAGGTAGTGTATTATTCACTAATCCGCAAGTACAAGCTTTTTGGGGGACTGACGAGGAAGCAACTTCGAGTGCCCAACAAGATCAGTCAGCTAAGCAAAAACAAGTTGTAGTTCCCCAGGAGGAAGCAGTCAAAAAAGTGGTTGCTGAAGTTGGCCCGGCAGTAGTTAGTATTGTGACGAGGAAAATGCAAATCAGTCGTGACTCCTTTTTGCAGCCTGTTCCTCGGGAAGCAAAGGGATTAGGGTCAGGAGTAATTTTTGATCAGCAAGGATATATTCTGACGAATAATCATGTAGTCCAAGATGCTAAAAAAATCAAAGTATTATTATCGGATGGTAGAGAATTTGAGGCCGATTTAATAGGTAATGATCCTCGCAATGATTTAGCAGTAATTAAGGTGGAAGGTGCTGATTTGCCTGTAGCACCTCTAGGGAATTCTGATAAATTAGATGTAGGCCAGTTAACAATTGCTATTGGTAGTCCCTATGATGTAAAGTTTAGGAATACAGTAACTACTGGAGTAGTTAGTGCTTTAAATCGAACTATTAGAGCTGGTTCCTCAGGAACTGTTTTAGAGGGATTAATCCAAACGGATGCTTCTATTAATCCTGGTAATAGTGGGGGCCCATTATTAAATAGTCAAGGAGAAGTAATTGGGATTAATACTGCTATTATTCAGAGTGCGCAAGGAATTGGGTTCTCAATTCCCATTAATAAGGCAAAACAGATAGTAGATGATTTAATTCAGTATGGTAAAGTAAAACGACCTTGGATAGGAATTTATGGTACTAAAATCAATGATAAATTAAAAGAATACTATAATTTATCTGTTTCTAAAGGTGTATTAGTGATGGAAACAGTCCTAGATAGTCCAGCAGATAAATCCGATTTATCTAAAGGAGATATTATTATAGAAGCTAACCATAAGAAGATAAATAATATGCAGGATTTAAGGGGGATTATTAATCAACAAGAAATTGATAGTGAATTACAATTACTTGTAATGGACCACCAAGGTGACTTAAATCCGGTAACTGTTACTTTACAAGAAATGCCAACTAAAGATGAAAGATAAATTATTAAGGAGGCTTTAAAATGGATATTGGATTAGTTATTCCAGCATATAACGAAGAAAAAAGGATTCAAAATGTAATCAAGACAGTACAAAGGGCAGATGCTTTTTCAGAAATAGTGGTTGTTAGTGATGGATCAACTGATAATACTGTGCAAGCTGCTCTAGAGTGTGGAGTACAAACAATTGCTTTACCAGTTAATCAAGGTAAGGGAGCAGCTATGCAACAAGGAGTGGAGAATATAGCTGCTGATATAATTGTCTTTTTAGATGCTGATTTAGTAAATCTTACCGCAAAACATATTGATCAGTTAGTTAATCCTATTTTAGAAAGAGGAATTGATATGACTTGTGGTATTTTTCAGTCCGGTCGAGATAGTACTGATATGCATCATAAAATAACCCCTTGGTTGACTGGACAACGAGCTCTTAAACGAGAAGTGATAGAATCTTGTACTGATTTAATTGATTCAAAATATGGAGCTGAACTTTCTTTAACCAAACAAGCAGTGGAAAAAAAACTAAGAGTCCAAAAAGTGACTTTAAATGGATTAACTCATAAGACTAAAGAGGAAAAAATTGGGTTAATTAAAGGATTTTGGGCGCGATTAAAGATGTACTGGCAAGTATTTAGTTATTTTCGGAAGAATAATTTAACTTATGATAGTATTGAAGCAGTAATGGAGTAAAATTAAATAATAAAAGAGCCAGCTTAAGCTGGCTCTTTTATTTATTCTGTAAATTGACCTATAAATTTAGGCTCTGTTTCTAATTGAATTCCACTTTCCTGATAGACCTGATGTTGTACTTTTTCAATTAATTGTTTTATATCTTGAGCAGTAGCTGATCCTAAGTTAACAATAAAGCCAGCGTGTTTAGTAGATACTTGGGCGTCTCCTACTCTTGTTCCTTTAAGTCCAGCTTCTTCAATTAAGGCCCCAGCATAATGGTTAGCAGGTCGTTTAAAGATACTACCAGCACTAGGTAGTTCCATAGGTTGTTTGACCCATCGTTTTTCATTTAGGTCTTCCATTTGTTGTTTGATCTTTTCTTGTTTTTCGGGTTGGAGACCTATCCGGACTTGATAAGCAATTAGATCCTGTTCCTGAAAGATACTATGACGATAAGATAAATTCAACTCTTCTTTGGTTAATTCAATTTTTTTACCAGCTTCATCTAAGCAAACTACTTTACTGACTACCTCTTTGATTTCTCCTCCATAAGCCCCTGCATTCATATATAATGCGCCGCCTAAACTACCAGGAATCCCAGAAGCAAATTCTAGTCCAGTTAATTCAGCTGCTAAGGCTTTGTCTGCTAGGTCAGTTAAAGTAGCACCTGTTTGAGCAATAAGTTGTGTCTTATTAACTTTAATTTCATTTAAGTGAGTCATATTGATAACCAATCCAGAAAATCCTTGGTCACCAACAATTACATTACTGCCTTTTCCTAGGACAAATTTATTTAAATCCTGATGTTGGATAGTTTTAAGCATTTTTTGTAGTCCAGTAAGGTTTATAGGAGTAGCAAAGATTTCAGCTGGGCCACCTACTTTAAAGGTTGTGTGTTCCTTGAGAGAATGATTAAATTTAACTTCTAAATTTTGGATTTTCTGTAATTGATTCTTTAATTTCTGGTCAATAGCCATTTTATCTCCTCCTTGTATTCTATATATAGTTTATCATACTTCCACTATACATAATCAACCCTAAAATCGAATATATTTTGAAAAGATAGTTTTAATAAGGTATAATTAAATAATAGATTGGAAAAATCAAGGAGTTTAATAAAGAGAGGTGGAAGAGTGGCGACTAAAAGTCGATATCAAGTGAGTAAAAAAGTTAGTCTAATTAATTTAGTAGCTAATATATTATTATCTATTTTTAAGATAGTAGTAGGACTGATGTTTGCTAGTCAAGCGCTAATAGCTGATGGATTTCATTCTGTATCAGATGTTATCTCTACA
The DNA here is from genome assembly GCF_054657635.1 of Halanaerobaculum tunisiense. Lineage (NCBI taxonomy): Bacteria > Bacillati > Bacillota > Clostridia > Halanaerobiales > Halobacteroidaceae > Halanaerobaculum > Halanaerobaculum tunisiense. The sequence goes on along the minus strand of NZ_BAAHYI010000008.1, from coordinate 61,564 downwards.
ATTATTGTTTTAATGAGTATTAAAGTATCCCAGGTACCTCCTGATAAAAAACATCCTTATGGCCATGGCAAGGCAGAAGCAATTGCCACTAAGATATTAGGATTAATATTGATAGTTACTGGCTTGGGTTTAATAAAAAATTCAGCTACTAACATATTACAGGGAGTAGAGAATATACCAGGAGATTTAGTCTTATGGATAGCTGGATTATCTATTATCAGTAAGGAAGCTTTATACCATTATACAATCCATATGGGGCATAAGATTGATAGTAAAGGGCTAATAGCTGATGCTCATCATCATCGTTCTGATGCTTTATCTTCAGTAGCTGCTTTGTTAGGAGCTGGAGGAGCTAAGTTAGGATTTCCTATTTTAGATCCTATTGCTGGAGTAGTAGTAGCTTTATTAATTATTAAGGTAGGAGTTGAGATATTACTAGAGGCTATTTCTGATTTAATGGATGCAGTACCTAACCAAGATAAAAAAGAAGAGATTATTGCTCAAGTTGATAGCTTAGAAGAGGTTGTTACGATAGGAGAGGTTAAATTACGAACTTATGGTCCCTATCTATATGTGGATTTAAATGTGGTAGTAGTTAATGATTTAACAGTTATTGAAGGACATAAAGTAGCTGTAGAAGTTAAAGAAAAGGTAAAAGAATTACATCCTAAAGTAGAAGAAGTTATGGTCCATATTGATCCTAAAAGTGTTTATCAGACTTAAATAAGGAGAGATAGTAGAAGATGAATGGCCCAAAGAAGTATATTCTTTTATGTGTGATAGCAATATTTAGTTTAGCACTTACTAGTTGTAATCAGCAAGTAACAGTTAAGAATTTGCAGGTAAACTCTGATTTTTATCAGCAGACTGGCCATCTACTAGGCAATAGTCAAGTAGAATTGGAAGTGGAATTAGAGAAACAATTAAATCAGGATTTAACTTATTATTGGAAGGCAAGTGGAGGTAAGTTTTTAACGCAAGGTGAACGAAAAGTTACTTATTCTACTCCTAAGTATCCAGGAAATTATAACTTGAAATTAGTTATTAAACAAGGAAATCAAGTATTGACAACTTTTAATTATCCCTTTACAGTTAAAGGAGATTATCCACAACAAGTTAAGTTAAAAAGAGTTACTAGCAACTCTTTAGAGTCAGGGGTTAAATTAAATTGGTCGCGATACCAAGAAGAAGATTTTTATGGTTATAAAATATTAAGAAGCGATAATTATTATGTAGATGATAAAGCAGAAGTGGTAGCAAATATTAATCAGGAACAACAAAATTATTATGTTGATCAAGAAATTGAACCAGATCAGACTTATACCTATCAGATAATGGTAACTAATAATCGAGGTTATCTATCTGCTAGTAATGAGCAGACAGTCCAAGTTTTACCGCAAGGGATAGATAGAATACCTGTTGAGGGTAATCTGTCTGATATTATGCTTGCTCCCGAAAGGGCTAAAGGATATTTAACTGTCAAGAATCGACAACAATTATTAGTATTAGATATTAAGCAAGGTAAAATCAGCAATAGTTGGGGGTTAGAGTTAGTTCCGGAGAAGATGGTTTTGGATTCTAAAGCAGGATATTTATATCTGCTAGGGGTTAAAGGAGATAATTTAGTCAGAATTAATTTAGATTCGGGAAGCCAGAGGAAATATGATTTCGATTCTCAGATAAAAGATCTGGCAGTTAGTCAAGAGGATGTTTATTTATTGACCACAGGAGAGAAGAATCTTCTCCAGTTTGATAGCGAGCAAGGTGAGATCAAACATCGTTTTTCTATTAGGCAAGAATTTAAATTAGTTAAAGGTCAACAGATTAAAATATTAGCTAATAGATATTTGTTAGTGGATAAAATATTTGGGGCAGCTTTTATTTATGATCTAACTGATCTTACTAAACCACTGACTAGTCTGGAGTTAGGAACTCTAGCAGATAGTGAGCTGATAACTGGTGCTAATAAACACCAGTTATTGATTGCAGATAAAAGTAAGCAAGTTATTAAGTCTTATTTAATAGATCAAGATCAACAGCTAAGAGAACAAAAGGAGATTGTAGTTGATTCCTATCCTCAAAATTTAACTATAGAAGAAAAGACTAATTCTTTATTTGTAACTTATGATTCACAAGAGGTTACAGTTTTTTCTCTCCAAGATTATAAGTTACAGACTAAGATCAAAGTAGATAATTATGTTTATGATCTAGCTATAGATCGAAGTCAGCCTAAATTATATTTAATAACAGGAGATATCACACAAACAGATAATAATCTAACAGTAATTGACTTAAGAGGTGAGGACTATTATTAAAGCTGGGTTGTTAGTTTTGTTAGTTATAGTATCGTTGACTCAATTTGATAGCCTAAAACAGTTGACTACTAGTCTGGAAAGATGGTGGGATAAAGTAGTTAACTTATTAATTACTTTAGTTACTTTGTGGTTAGGATTTAAGTTAATTGGGCTAGTTAGCACTAAATTATTGTAGATAAGGCAGGGATAGTATGGGACTTAATATTAATTATGCTAATCGAGGAAAGAATTTAGAGAGTATGATTGAGACTTCGAACCAAAGGTACTCTTTTCAGGGCCGAGCATTAATTCAGAAGATTCCTACCCCTATTAAGGTACTTGATATCAATTCTAGAACAGGGAAGATTAAGAATGGATTTTACGAACAAAAATCCACTGTTGATTATATTGGATTATACGAAGGGATTCCCATTGCTTTTGATGCGAAGGAGACTAGTATAGAAACTAGGTTTGATTTAAGTAATGTTAAACAACATCAATATAAACATCTAAAGGATTGGGTAGAGAATGGAGGTATTGGTTTTTTAATTATTTATTTTAATAGCTTAGATGAAATCTATTATCTTCCATTTGAATTATTAGATGAATACTGGCAAGGAAGAAAACAAGGGGGACGAAAAAGTATCCCTTATGCAGAGATTGCCCAGGAAAAATTTTTGATTGAAGGTCAGGGGTTAGTTGTAGTCGATTATTTAAGTATTATAGATAAGCTAAAAGATAAGAATTAATTGTAGCTTGAATTTTAAGGTGAAATGTAATAAAATATTATAGAGTGTGATTTTATACATAAAACCAATCAGGATAAAAGACTTTATTGTTTATTGTTTGAGGAGGAAGAATAATTGGGAAAAGAAATATTAATTACAGATGATGCAAATTTTATGTGTACAATGTTATCTAAAATTGTTAAAGAAAATGATTACGAAGTGGTAGGTATGGCAGAAAATGGAGAAGATGCTATTGAAAAGTATAAAGAGTTAGATCCTGATTTAGTAACAATGGATATTACAATGCCTGGTATGGATGGTATTGAAGCAACTAAAGAAATTATTGATTATGATCCAGAGGCTAAAATAGTAGTTTGTAGTGCTATGGGCCGCAAACCAATGGTCTTAGAAGCTATTGAGGCAGGGGCTAAAGACTTTATTGTAAAACCTATTAAGCCCGAAAAAGTAAATGAAATTTTAGAAAAATTATTGTAGGGGAGACTAATTTAGAAACAGTTAATCTTCACCTTAACTGGAGATTAACTGTTTTTTTAACTGGTTAAAAAAAGGACTTTTATTTTTTTTATTGAAAATAAAGATTAGGGCTTAAAATCTAATATAACAAACCAAATACTTATTAATATTATAATTCAGGGAAATAATATTATTAGAAACTACAACTGAGGGGGAGTTTTATGTCTGATAAAGCAATTAAGGCAGTAGTTGAAGGACGATTACAAGGAGTTAGTTATCGTGCTTCCACTCAACAACAGGCTACTAGATTAGGAATTACAGGTTATGTCAAGAATGCTGGCGGGAATAGAGTCGAAGTGATTGCGGAAGGTGAGGAAGCTGATTTAGAGAAGTTGATTGAGTTTTTACAGGAAGGAACTAGTAGGTCTGAGGTAAAAGATTTCGAGGTTGACTGGCGAGAAGCTGAAGGAGAGTATTTTCGGTTTAGTATTAAGTATTAATTTATTGGAGGCGATACAGTGGGGCTATTATCTAAACTAAAAAGCATATTAGGATTTAGCCCGCAACAAGAGCTGGTTAAAGTAAGAGTTATCTGTGATAGTTGCGGTCAAGAGATTGATTCAGTCTTTCGTAGAGGCTATGATTTACAACCTACTTACGCTGAGCAGGATTATGATTATTCTATTACTAAACAGTTAGTTTGTTCTGGCTGTTATAAATCACTTGAGTTAGAATTAGAGTTGGATAATAACTTAGATGTATTAAATAGTGAACTAGATGAAGGAGAATTAATTCTAGATATTGATGAATAAAGTAGGGGATTGGATCGGGGGGAAGAAAATGACTTTAGCTAATTATTTAACTGTATTGCGCCTTTTGTTTCTCCCTTTTTTCTTATTATTTTTTTTCTTAAATATAAAGTATAATTATTTGATTGCAGGGGTTATTTTTATTCTGTCTAGTTTAACTGATCTACTTGATGGCTATATTGCTCGTAAGTTTGATCAGGTTTCAGCAGTAGGAAGATTGTTAGATCCATTAGCAGATAAACTAACTTTTATTACAGTATTTGTTGCTTTAGCAATTGAAGGATTTATCCCCATAATAATTATTACTATTATCTTAGTAAGGGAATCTATAATTTTATGTGGTTCGATTTATCTATATTATTATAGTAATGATATTATAAGTCCTAGTCAATTAGGAAAAACTGCTACTTTTTTATTGTACATAACTGCCGTAGCTTATATTTGGAATATATCTGTCTTAAAACCAGTTATCTTTTTAGCAATTATTATTGCTTTTATTTCAGGGGCTAAATATTGTATAGAAGGTTATAATAGATATCTAGATGAGACCAGTATTAATTAATACTGGTCTCATCTAATTCAAAAGTAGCTTTAGAACAGGAAGTATATGCTATAGTAGGTGCTTCTCAAGATAAGAGTAAGTGAGGTTTATTCAGTTAATCCTTAGATGTATCTGTTTAGGGTTAAAGCCAATTGTACAGCTAGGGAAGTAGGAAATATATATATGGTGTGAGTGTGGGAGATGAGTGTGAGTGACACCAAAACTTACTCGACTCACGACACACAGCATATAGCACATGACAGATAGCTAACACTAAGGAGGTAGAGGGGATATGGAAACTAATATTTATCATTTGTACCATAGTGGTCTAGCAGTGGAAACAGAGAATTATCTATTAGTTTTTGATTACTATAATGATACTCCAGCTAACGGGAATAGAACTATTAGTCAAGGAGTAATGACTAGGGAAAAGTTAGCAGAAAAAGAAAATGTATTAGTTTTTGTTACCCACAGTCATCATGATCATTTTAATCCTGTTATTTTTGATTGGGCAACAAATAGAGAAGATATTAAGTATATTTTAAGTTCTGATCTTCCTGTATCAGCTCAAGAAAATTATTTTAAGGTAGCTAAGTATCAGAATATAGAAGTGGCTGGAGCTCAGATTGAAACATATGGAACTACTGATCAGGGATTATCTTTTTATGTAGAGGTAGATGGATTTAATATTTTCCATTCTGGAGACCTTAACTGGTGGCATTGGAAGAAGTTCACTCCTGCAGAGAGAAAGAGAGAAGAAGAGGATTACAAAGCAGAAGTGGCCAAATTAGAAGGGAAAGCAATTGATTTTGCTTGTGTACCAGTTGATCCTAGATTAGAAGAGTATTATTATTTAGCAGGTGAATATTTTGCTCAGACAATTAAGCCGGAGTTAATTATTCCAATCCATTTTAGTGATAATTATCAGATTACTGCTGATTTTAGGGCTCAGATCAGTGATTTAGCAGTAGAGGCAGCTGAAATTAATGAGCGAGGAGAAAAGCTTACTTTAAAAAAGTAATTGTTCACTTGTAAATTGTTAATTTAAGGTTGGTGATAGAATGAAAGTGATTGATTTTCATTGTGATACAATGGCTAAGATATTTAATAGTGATCAACAGATTAAATTTGTAGCAAATGATTTAGCTGTAGATATTACTAAATTACAGGCAGCAGATTCTTTAGCTCAATTTTTTGCTCTTTATATAGACCTTAACAGCGAAGTGACTCAGGGAGCAAATAAATTTGAAGAGGCTTTAGCTATGTTAGATCAATTTTATCAGTTAGTAGAACAGAACCAAGAAGATTTGGCTATAGCTAGAAATTATCAAGAGTTAAAAGTAAACCAGAAGCAAGATAAGATATCGGCCTTGTTAAGCATAGAAGAAGGGGGCGTCTTACAGGGGAAGGTTTCTAACTTACATAAAGTTTATTTATTAGGTGTTAGAGCAATCACTCTTACTTGGAATTATCCTAATCAACTAGGATATCCTAATAGCAAACTAGAGTATAGAGATCAAGGGCTAACCCCTTGTGGTAAACAGATGGTAGAAGAAATGAATCGGTTAGGGATGTTAGTTGATGTTTCTCATTTATCAGATCAAGGCGTCTGGGATGTATTAGATTTATCTACTCAACCAGTTATAGCTTCTCACTCGAATGCTCGGGCTATTAAGAATAATCCTAGGAATTTAACTGATGATTTGATCAAAGCTATTGCTCAGCAAGGTGGAATTATTGGGGTTAATTTTGTGGCTGATTTTGTGGCTGATAAACAGGTAGCTAAAATAGAGGATATAATTAAACATATTAGACATATTAAGCAAGTAGGCGGCAGTGATGTAGTAGCTTTAGGTTCCGATTTTGATGGTACTGAGTGTGAGATGGAGATTAGTGATATTAGTCAGATGGATAAATTAATTCAGGGATTAAGGAAGACTGATTTTAGTGGAGCAGAGATGGATAAAATATTATTTAAAAATGGACAGCGGGTGTTAAAAGAAGTATTAGGGTAAATCCTAATACTTCTTTTTATCGATAAGAAACCATATATTTTTAGTTTTAAGTATACCATGATGGTATACTTAACTCTTTTAGGAGAGGTAATATTTCTGAATCTAAAACAAGAATTGAGTAGTTAAAGACAGCTTTAAAAAATAAAGTAGCAGAGGAAAAATGATTTTACAGATCAAGAAGTGAATTCAATAAGTCGAAAACTAGATAATACAGTAGTAAAAAAATAAATTATTAGCAGGAAAATTGTTGTTTGCTGAAGAATTATATAATCAAATAACTAGTATAAGTCTAAGAGAGGAGCGATTAATTGTGGAGTTAATCGGGCTAGTATATTTGTTAGGTGTCGTTTTTAATATCTTGATCTTTGTTATAAATTTAGTAAAAGATTTCAAAAATATTAAGGTTAATTATAGAGGAACTTTGATTTTTATTATTTTAAGTTGGTTGATCTATCCTATTTTATATTTTACAACTAGATAACATTTATATTTTGTTAGAATTAAAGTGGATATATTGGAGTTAGGTAAAGAACTACTACAACATTTTATTGAATCATATACTTTAAATAATAAAAATAGTTATTGAAGGAGTAGATAGTAGGCAATGATCTGTAATTAGAAAGAGAAATAATATAGGCAGTCAAAAAATTATTCAGGAGGGATTAGCGTGGTTTCTTTATGGAGGAAGTATCGTTCTGTTTCTTTGGTTTATCGGATAGCAATTGCTTTCGTTTTAGGTTCAGTTATGGGGTTGATTTTTGGTCAATCAATTACAGGGATAGAGCCGTTAGGTAATTTATTTGTTCGGCTATTAAAGATGATTATTATCCCAATTGTATTATTTACTTTAATAGCTGGGATGAGAAAGCTTACCCCGTCTAAATTAGGTCGAGTAGGTGCTCAGACAGTAATTCTTTATATTTTAACTACTGCTATAGCTATAGTTATTGGTTTAGTAGTGGCTAATATAATTGACCCAGGAGTAGGGATGACTTTGCCAGAAAGCGCAGAAATACAGACTAAGGAAGCTCCTAGTTTAGTGGATGTATTTCTGAATATAGCACCTAAAAATCCAATTCAAGCTTTAGCTGAAGGGAATGTGCTCCAGACAATTTTTATTGCAATTATTTTTGGTTTATCTTTGGCAATTCTACAGGAGAATGCAGAGGGCCAAATCAAACAAGGTGTGGAGACTATCTTTAATATAGTTGAGACTTGTGCTCAAGCAATGTTTAAGATTGTGTGGGGTGTAATGGAATATGGTGTAATTGGAGTATTTGCTTTGATGGCTTCAGTATTTGGAAAAACTGGTGTAGAAGCCATTGTGCCCTTTGGGAAACTTATTTTTAGTCTAGCATTAGCAGTATTTATTCATATAACTATTACTTATTTATTAGTTATAATGGGAGGTTTAGTTAAGCAGTCGCCAATACCATTTTTAAGAGGGATCAAAGATGCTATGATAACGGCTCTTAGTATTCGTTCAAGTAGTGGAACTCTTCCTGTAAGTATGTCTAATGCTGAGGAAAACCTTAAAATTGATGAAGAAGTTTTTAGTTTTTCTCTGCCTCTTGGTGCTACGATAAATATGGATGGGACAGCTATGTATCAAGGAGTAGCAGCTATTTTTGCTGCTAATTTAATTGGACAATCTTTAACTATAGCCCAGCAGGTGACAGTACTATTGACAGCTGTATTAGCTAGTGTTGGTACTGCAGGTGTTCCTGGCAGCGGGTTGATTATGTTGACTATGATTCTTACTCAATTAGGATTACCACTTTCAGTCGTTGGCTTTGTAGCTGGGATTGATCCTATCTTAGATAGATTAAGAACTATGAATAATGTGACAGGTGATTTAACTGTAACTACGTTAGTTGCTAAATGGAATGATGGGATTGATTTTACTAAAGGTGTTTGGAGTTCTGAGGAACAAGAACAAGAAAGTATATCAGCTTAAATAAACTTAATATTTATTATAAAACCAACCTCCATTTTTGAAAATGGAGGTTGGTTGGTTTTTTGTTATCCATAATTTCCCTTTATAGTTTCTAAATATAAAAAACTCGATGGCAAGTTAAGTTTTTTGAATATTAGTAATTAATTTCTTGGTTTGTTGTTTAATTGATCTAGAGTTTTAAACAAAATTAACAATTAATAGTAAAATTTACTTATGTTAAGTGAATAAATTTTAAGAAAAATTAAATTCTTTTTATTTCCCTTTAATTTTTTTCTCAAATTGCATATAATAAAGATCAACCATAATAATTATGCGGATAACTAAAATAATATACAACTGAGGAGGAGTAGAGAATGGTACAAGGAATAGGAATTCCACCAGCGGAGGGGCTGTATTCGCCTGAGCAAGAGAAAGATAGCTGTGGAGTAGGATTTATTGCTCAGATGAAAGGTGAACAGAGCCATCAAGTAGTGGAACAAGGATTAGATATTTTAGAGAGGTTAGCTCATCGTGGTGGTGTAGGTGCAGATCCATTGACTGGAGATGGAGCTGGTTTATTGATTCAGCTACCTGATCAGTTTTTACGATCTGAGATGAAAAAACAGGATGTTGAATTACCAGCAGTAGGGGATTATGGAGTAGGAATGATCTTTCTACCGCGTAAATTAGATGATTGTCTCTTAGCTGAAGGAATTATTGAGGATGTAATTAAGGCAGAAGGGCAAGAAGTTTTAGGTTGGCGGGAGGTACCAGTAGATACAACCGAGATTGGAGAGAGTGCTGCTAGTACCCGGCCAGTAATTAAACAAGTTTTTATTAAAAAGTCTTCTGCTACAGATAACTTTAGATTAAAGTTGTATTTGATTCGGCGGAAGATTGAAAAAGCTATCGCTGAATCAGAGATTAAGAATAAAGAATACTTTAATATTCCTAGTTTTTCTAATAGTGTACTAACTTATAAAGGTTTATTATTACCGGATCAGATTAATAGTTTTTATCAGGATTTACAGGATCCTCAGGTAAAATCTGCTCTTGCTTTGGTACACCAGAGATATAGTACTAATACGTTCCCTTCTTGGGATTTAGCTCAGCCATTTAAATATTTAGCTCATAATGGAGAGATCAATACTTTACGAGGAAATATTAACTGGATGGCTGCTCGAGAGCCAGATTTGGAGTCAGATGTTTTAGGAGCAGAAATTACAGATTTATTTCCAATTACTGATGAAACAGATAGTGATTCAGCTAATTTAGATCATGTAGTGGAATTATTACTTGCATCAGGTATGAGTATAGTAGAAGCATTAACTATGTTAGTACCAGAAGCTTGGGAAAAAAATCAGTTTTTAGACCAACAAGTGCAAGATTATTATGAGTATAATGCTTGCTTGATGGAGCCGTGGGATGGGCCAGCAGCTATTGCCTTTACTGATGGTCAGCAGATTGGAGCTACTTTGGATAGAAATGGTTTGCGGCCGGCTAGATATACTGTAACTAAGGACGATTATGTGATTGTAGGTTCGGAAGTAGGTACTTTAGATGTAGCACCAGACAATGTAGCAGAAAGTGGTCGCCTCAAGCCAGGAGAAATGTTACTAGTAGATACAGAAGAAGGCAGAATTATTCCTGACCAGGAGATTAAAGAACAAGTAAGTTCTGCTCAACCTTATGGTGAATGGTTAGAGGATAATAAACAACATCTTACTAACCTAGAAGAGGGAGCTAAAAGGTATAATGAAGACTTTGATACTATCCCTGAACGACTGAGAGCCTTTGGTTATAGTAGAGAAGATTTAAATACTTTAATTGGGCCAATGGCCGAGAATGAAAAAGAGTCTGTAGGGTCGATGGGGAATGATACTCCCTTAGCTGTTTTATCTAAGCAACAAAAACCGTTATTTAATTACTTTAAGCAGTTATTTGCTCAAGTAACAAATCCTCCAATTGATCCAATCCGGGAAGAAGTAGTCATGTCGTTAAAATCTAATCTTGGTTCTAAAGGTAATATTTTAGAGAAGACTGCGGATAAGGCGAAAACAGTTGAACTAGATTCACCAGTTTTAACTAATAAAGAACTAGATAAGATTGTCCATTTAGAGGATGATAATTTTAATACTCGGGTAGTACCGATGGTCTTTGATCCCGAAGAAGAAAATGGTTTACAACAGGGGTTAGACAAGTTATTCCATCATGTAGAAGAGAGTATTGATGCTGGATATAATGTGATTGTCCTTAGTGATCGTAAAGTTGATGATTTTAATGCTCCAATTCCTAGTTTGTTAGCTACTTCAGCTGTTCATAATTATTTAATTGAGCAGCAGAAGCGAAATGGTGTAGATATTATTGTAGAAACTGGAGAAGTTAGAGAGATTATGCATCATGCTTTATTGATTGGTTATGGTGCGTTAGCTGTTAATCCGTATTTAGCTTTAGAGACAATATCTTATATGAGTCAGGAAGGTTTATATTTGACTGAGACTACTGAGACTAATAAGAGACAGGAGAAATATATTAAAGCTGTGGAAAAAGGTCTGTTTAAGATTATGTCCAAAATGGGGATTTCTACGGTGCAAAGTTATCGCGGAGCCCAGATCTTTGAAGCTGTAGGACTTAGTTCTGATTTTGTAGCTCAGTATTTCCCAGGTACTACAACTCGGATTGAAGGTATCGGACTTGATATTTTAGAGCAGGAAGTAGTTACTAATCATACAGATGCCTACCAAGGATTAAACCAAGATCAAGATGGACTAGTTAAGAATGAAGGAGAGTATAAGTGGCGCCAAGATGGCGAACATCATCTCTTTAGTCCAGAAGCAATTGCTAAGTTACAACAGGCTACTAGACAAAGCGATTATGATCTTTATAAAGAATATGCAGCTTTGATTGATGATCAAAGTGAGCAGTTATCCACTATTCGAGGTCTCCTTTCCTTTAAAGATCGGGATCCAATTTCAATTGAAGAAGTGGAACCAGTAGAGGAGATCAGACAACGCTTTGTAACAGGAGCTATGTCCTTTGGTTCTATCTCTAAGGAAGCCCATGAGACAATTGCTCAAGCAATGAATGAGATTGGTGGTATGTCCAACTCTGGTGAAGGAGGAGAAGATCCAGCTCGTTTTGATGACGATAGAAGAAGTGCGATTAAGCAGGTTGCTTCTGGCCGCTTTGGAGTGACTACTCACTATTTAGTCAATGGTGATGAATTACAGATTAAGATGGCGCAGGGAGCTAAGCCTGGTGAAGGTGGTCATTTGCCTGGTAAGAAGGTTAGTGAAGCAATAGCTAAGGTACGTCATACTACTCCAGGTATTGATTTAATTTCGCCACCGCCGCATCATGATATTTATTCTATTGAGGATTTGGCCCAGTTGATCTTTGATCTTAAGAATGTCAATCCTGAGGCTAGGGTAAGTGTTAAGTTAGTATCAGAGATAGGGATTGGAACAATTGCAGCCGGAGTATCTAAAGCTCATGCAGATATGATCTTGGTTTCTGGATTTGATGGAGGAACAGGTGCTGCTCCTCTAAATTCTATTAAACATGCTGGTCTGCCTTGGGAATTAGGAGTTTCAGAGACTCATCAGGTATTAACTAAGAATGATTTACGAAGTAGAGTTAGAGTCCAGACTGATGGGCAGATGAAGACAGGACGAGATGTAGCAATAGCAGCTTTATTAGGAGCCGAAGAATATGGCTTTGCTACAGCAGCATTAGTGGTTTTAGGTTGTGTAATGATGAGACAGTGTAGTAGCAATAACTGTCCAGTAGGAATTGCCACTCAGAATCCAGAATTAAGAGAGAAATTTGCTGGTCAGAAGGAACAATTAGTTAACTACTTTAACTTTATTGCTCAGCATCTGCGAGAGATTATGGCTCAGTTAGGATTTAAGACAGTTGATGAGATGATTGGACGGACTGATAAATTAGATATGAACCAGGCAATTAAGCACTGGAAGTCCCAAGGTATAGATATTTCCAATATCTTACACCAGCCTACTTTACCAGCTAGAATTGCTAACTACTGTGTAGAAGAGCAAGATCATGGAATTGATGATATTTTAGATAGAGAATTAATTACAGCAGCTCAGCCAGCTTTAGAGAATCAGGAACCAGTAGAGTTAGATTTTGAGATTAATAATACTAATCGAACCACAGGTACTATGTTAAGTGGAGAAATTGCTAAGAGATATGATGACCAAGGTTTACCTGATGATACAATTAAGGTTAACTTTACTGGTTATGCTGGACAAAGTTTTGGGGCTTTTGGAATGCAAGGTTTGACACTGAATCTCCAGGGTCAAGTTAATGACTATGTTGGTAAAGGATTATTTGGAGCAAAATTAATTGTTCAACAACCTGCTGCAACTACTAGTCCAGCTTATGAGAATATCATTGCCGGTAATACAATCCTTTATGGGGCAACTAGAGGTGAGTTATATATGAATGGTGTAGCTGGGGAACGATTTGCAGTTAGAAATTCTGGAGCGCATGCTGTAGTAGAAGGCATTGGCGACCATGGTTGTGAGTATATGACAGGTGGTCGAGTAGTTGTTTTAGGTAAGACAGGTCGTAACTTTGGTGCTGGAATGAGTGGGGGTATTGCTTATGTTTATGATCTTGATGGTGATTTTAGAGATAAGTTAAATACTGCAATGGTTGATGCTTACCAGGTAGAGGCTACAGAAGATAGAGAGACGATTAAAAGATTAGTCGAAAATCATGTCCGGTATACTGACAGTCAACGTGGTCAAGCAGTACTGGATAATTGGGAGCAAGAAATCAATAAGTTTGTTAAAGTTACTTCACCACGTTATCGAGAGATACTTGCTAGTCGCAAGGAGGGAAAGAACAATGGCTAAATCAGCAGATAAAGGATTTTTAGAGATTGAACGAAAAGAAGTTTCTAAGCGACCAATTGAGCAGCGAGTAGAAGATTATCAGCAAGTTTATGAGCTTCCGCAAGAGGAATATACTGCCGAACAAGCAGCTAGGTGCATGAATTGCGGGACACCATTTTGTAATTTTTCTTGTCCTGTAGGTAATTTATGTCCTGAATGGCACGCTTTTGTTAAACAAGGTAAGTGGCAGCGGGCATTAGAAGTGCTGCAGGAAACAAATAATTTTCCTGAGTTTACAGGTCGGTTATGTCCTGCCTTGTGTGAGGGAGGATGTGTCTTAGGAATTACTGAGCAACCAGTAGCTACTCAGAATATTGAACTTGCTATCTCTGAAAAGGGCTGGCAGGAAGGCTGGATTCAGCCGCAACCTCCTCAAGTTAGAACTGATAAGGAAGTAGCTATAGTAGGTTCTGGGCCAGCCGGTTTAGCAGCAGCTCAAGAACTAAATAGAGCCGGACATCAAGTTACAGTTTACGAACGAGATGCTAAACCAGGTGGTATGTTAGCTTATGGTATCCCAGATTTTAAGATTGAAAAGTGGGTAGTAGATCGTAGAATTAACCAGTTAAAAGAAGAAGGAATCGAGTTTGTCTTAAATACAGAAGTAGGAACTGAGCTACCAGCTACAACCTTAGAGGAAGAATATGATGCTGTTGTATTAGCTGGTGGTTCGAGAGAAGCAAGGGATTTACCAGTCTATGGTCGTGAATTAGAGGGGATTCATTATGCTATGGAGTATTTAACTCAGCAGAATAAGCGAGTTAGCGGTCAGGAGATTCCTGAGCAAGAATTGATTGATGCCCAAGATAAAAGAGTAATTGTAATTGGGGGCGGAGATACTGGTTCTGATTGTGTAGGAACAGCTATTAGACAAGGTGCTGAGAAAGTTTATCAGATTGAGCTATTAGACCAGCCACCTACTGAACGAACAGCTGATAATCCATGGCCTCAATATCCACAAACACTGAAAACTTCTAGTTCTCATCAGGAAGCTCAGTCGTTAGTTGATACTAGTGGTGAAGAACTTGATGTTCGAGATTGGTCTGTTTTAACTAAGAAATTTAGTGGTAATCAGCAAGGAGAAGTAACTGAGTATCATGCTACTAGAGTAGAGTGGGTTACAGATGAGTCTGGTCAACAAGAGATGAAGGAAATTGAAGGCAGTGAATTTTCTTTACCAGTTGATTTAGTGATTTTAGCTATTGGATTTGTTCATCCTGAGCATGAGGGAATGGTAGAAGAATTGGATTTAGAGTTAGATAAGCAGGATACTATTAAAACAGAAGATTATCAGACTAGTCAGGAGCAGTTCTTTGCTACTGGTGATATGAGACAAGGAGCTTCTTTAGTTGTGCGAGCAATTAAGGATGGTCAAGAAGTAGCAGAAGCTGTTAATCAGTATTTAACTGAATAGATTAAATAAGGGCCAACTTCTGTAGGGGGGAGTTGGCTCTTGTTTGTAGGAAGGAGAATCCATGATGCAGTATATTGTAACTAAGTTAGTCTCTAAATTAGTCTTACCTCCTGGTTTGTTTATTCTATTATTGGTAGTAGCTCTGCTAAGTTTTATTTTAAATAAGACTAATTATTACTACCGCTCCCAAAAGAGTAAAGTAACCCCTTTATTATTAGTGGTGTTGATAGTTGTTATTTATTTTTTCAGTTCTTACCTAGGAGAATTAGCTTTAGTTGCTCCTTTAGAAGAAACTTATGCTCCTTTAGAAGTGGAGCAGTTATCTTTAGAACCAACTACGAGTATAATAGTAGTGTTAGGAGGAGGGATGATTAGAGGTACGCCCCAAGGAGCTAAACTAGGTCGGGCTACTTTGCAGCGGGTGAATTATGGGGCGCAGTTGCAACAAAAGACTGATTTGGATCTAGCAGTTAGTGGAGGAGTTGGCCCAGGCGTGGAAGGTCCTCCAGGAGCTACAGTGATGAAGGAGTTCTTAGTTGCACGGGGGATTTCTGAAGGGCAGATAATTACAGATAAGAAAGCATTAACGACGTGGTTAAATGCTGTCAATATAACTAAGATATTAAATAAGAAAGATTATCACAAGATAATTTTAGTGACTAGTGCTACTCATATGAGACGGGCAGTTGATTCTTTCCGGAAAAATTGGTCAGGAGAGATAGTTGTTGCTCCTACTGATTATATCTTAAGTTCGCAGGTTAGTTCATTGCGCTGGCTTCCTAATCGGACTTCATTGCATAATACTTTACAATCTTTACATGAATGGGTAGGTTTAGTCTGGTACCAGTTTAAGAGTTAAACCTAAGAAAGGAAGTGGTTATTATGAAAAAGATAGCTTTGATTGCTCATGATGAGAAAAAGGACGATTTAGTTAATTTTGCTCAAGGAAATGAGGAGATTTTAGCCCAGTTTGATTTAATTGCAACAGGAACTACAGGCCAGAGGTTAAATCAAAATACTTCGTTAGAGGTAACTAGAAAGAAATCTGGCCCCTTAGGTGGTGACCAACAGATTGGAGCTGAGATTGCTAGTGGTAATGTAGGAGCTGTTATCTTTTTGCGAGATCCTTTGACAGCACAGCCTCATGAACCAGATGTTAGTGCTTTATTACGGGTTTGTGATGTACATAATATTCCTTTAGCCACTAATTTAGGTACAGCAAATATGATTTTATTGGATAATTTGTCCAAGTAAAATCTGGCTTTAAGGAGTAACAGATAGTGATTGATAAATTAAATAACTTATGTTATTATAATGGCAGGCGGAACTAGTTAAATTTGATTTGGAGGTGTAATAGATGGCACATACAATTACTGATGAATGTATTTCTTGTGGAGCTTGTGAGTCCACTTGTCCTGTAGATGCTATTTCCGAAGGAGAGGGCAAGTATGAGATTGATGCTGATGCTTGTATTGATTGTGGAGCTTGCGCAGGAGCTTGCCCAGTAGATGCAATTGAAGGTTAATTATATATCATATTAAAGATCTCAGGAAACTCCTGAGATCTTTTTAGTTAATAGTAAAGGTGGTAGAAACTCATATAAATCATCTTTTTAATTCATACTACTGTAGTAGATAGAGGTAAAATTTAATCTCTTCTATTATAAAGTTGCCAGGCATAAACTATTTTTAGGAGTTTTTATGGTTTTGATTTAGCTAAGGAAATGAGGTGATAGCAGATGAAGCCTACTATTGGTTTAGCTTTAGGAGCAGGTTCTGCCCGAGGAGTAGCTCATTTAGGTGTTTTAAAGGCCTTGCGAGATGAGGAGATAGAAATAGATTATTTAGCGGGAACAAGTATTGGTAGCGTAATTGGTGGTTTTTATGCTGCAGGATTGGATCTACATAGATTAAAAAGGTTAGCAATTCATTTAGAATGGGATTATTTTACCGATGTTACCTTCTCTAAACAAGGGCTAGTAGCAGGAAATAAAGTTAAAGAATTCTTCCAGTTGTTAACTCAACAAAAAACTTTTTCTCAATTAGATCTACCTTTTGTGGCAGTAGCTGCTGATATAGAACACGGGGAGGAAGTTGTAATTGATGAAGGAGAAGTAGCTTCTGCTTTACGAGCTAGTATGTCAATTCCAGGAATTTATATCCCTTGTGAATTACAAGGGAGAAAATTAGTTGATGGAGCTGTATTAAATAGGGTTCCTGTCAGTGCAGTTAAAGAACTAGGAGCTGATATTACAATTGGAGTAGAAGTTAGTCATGGTTTAGAACTTAATCAGGTTACTAGTATTTTTGATGTAATTATGAATTCAATTGATGTTATGCAACAAGAAATTGCTCAACATAAAAGAGTAGGGGCTGATGTATTATTAATGCCTCAAGTAGGGCATATTGCTTCTACTGATTTAAGCCGAGCTGAAGAATGTATTACTTTAGGTTATCAGGCTGCTCAAGAAAAGATGCCTGCTATAAAAGAAAAAATTAAAGATAGTTAACTACTAGAAGGGTGGGATAGAATGGAGTTGCTAAGAAATCGTAGTCTATGGTTTAAAGTC
Organism: Halanaerobaculum tunisiense; assembly: GCF_054657635.1. Taxonomy (NCBI): domain Bacteria; kingdom Bacillati; phylum Bacillota; class Clostridia; order Halanaerobiales; family Halobacteroidaceae; genus Halanaerobaculum; species Halanaerobaculum tunisiense. Next base: position 43,865 of record NZ_BAAHYI010000008.1, on the reverse strand, counting down.
TTAATTGGGTTAGTAATAGTTGGTATTTTAGCTATTTATCCTAGTAATTACTACTTAACTTCTCCTGGGATGGCTGAGTCTTTAGACCCAATGATTGATATTCAAGCTGATACTTATCAGCAGACAGGAGATATTATGTTGACTGCTGTTTCGATGAAGACAGCAAGTCTTTTAGAATATCTGTATGTTAAATTATTCAATCCGGATTTAAGAGAGTTACAATCTAAAAATATGTTACCTTCGGATATGAATATGGAAAAGTACTTTGAATTCATGCAAGAAGTGATGAAAGAAAGTCAATTAAAGGCTAAGGCTGTTGCTTTAAAAGAGGCAGGCTATCAACCTCAGATTACTGGTGAAGGGGCTAAAGTGGAGAAGGTATTAGAAGAAGGAAATGCCCAGGGCCAATTACAATCGGGAGACATAATTGTTGCAGTTGACGGTCAGCAAGTAGGACTGATTACAGAAGTAATTAATCAAGTCCAAGCTCGAGCCATAGGAGATGAAGTTAGTGTTACTGTTAAACGAGATGGAGAGCAGAAAAAATATTCTATCAAGACTAAAAGTTTAGAGCAGAATTCAAATCAGCCTTCGATAGGGGTCTTAATCTCATCTCATAATCGCCAATATGATTTTCCAATGAAGATTAATATTGATGCCGGTAAAATTGGTGGTCCTTCAGCAGGTAGTATGTTTGCTTTACAGATCTTTAATTCATTGACTAAGCAGGATTTAACTCAGGGCTATAAAATTACAGGAACTGGAACTATTAATTTAAAAGGAGAAATAGGTCGGATAGATGGAGTTAAACAGAAAATAGCAACTGCTAAAGAGCAAGGAGCTAAGGTCTTCTTTAGCCCGCAAGCTAATTACCAACAAGCTAAACAGATGACTGGTCAAGGAGTCAAGATTGTTCCGGTAGAAACATTTAGCGATATTATTAATTATCTGCAAGATCTAAAATAGGTTGTTGTCTAAAATCGACTCCTCCTCGCCGGGCTTGTTGATTAGAATAAGCTAGAGTATATAGATCATTAGCTACTAGATCATACTGTAGCATCTCCTGGAGTAGATTACGAGGGGTTTGTTTTGTTTTGAAATAGTTGGCTACTTTAGTTATTAAAGGTAAATCAACTTGGTTCTTGATCAATTTAAGTAGCTTTCTTCCTTGCTGGTTGAAACCTAACACTCGTAGGTATTGGGGACCACCGTGTTGATCAAACTTAGTTAGTTTATCAGCTGATAAGTCTAACAATAGTTGGATTAAAATTCGTTGAATTCTAGTCTGAGTAAAGCGTTTTGTTTTAATTTTAGTAATCAGCTCAGGTAGTGAAGTAGCTTCTAGGGCTGCTGCTTTGATTCTATTCTCCAAGCCACCAGTAACTCCAGCATAGTTTTGTAGTTTTGTCTTCTTTATTCTGCGGAGAATAGTTAGCAATTCTGCTTCCCACTGGTCAATAAAGATAGGCCCTCTGTTAGCTGTAAACTCTTTGTCTAACACTTGGGTAGTTACTTGAGGCAGGGTCTGGGTTATTTGGGGAGTGAGTAATCTTTTTTGATTTTTTTGGTTAGACTTGATTTGGTGTCTAATACCACTGCCACTAGCAATTTCTTTAAGTTCATGTGAATGATAGTCTGCTCCTTCTCGTTTGATAGTTATAGGGGTTATTGAAGCATCTAAATTAGTTAAAGCTTTGATATATTCTAAACCTAAAATGTTATTGGGGTTAGTTATTATTTCTTGAGCTTGGTCAGGAGTTATATCTATCTGGGCAGCAGTGGAAGTTAGGTAGTTATCTAAGGCCTTACTTCTGGCTTGGGGATAAGAAACTCCTTGGTTGAGCTCTTGTTGAATTAAAGTACTTAAGTGGGGAGGTTCAGTAGCTAATAATTGGCCAAGCTGTTGTAAAGGTTGAATTTTACCTAGTTCACTCCCAAAGGAGAGAATATCAACTAGGTTAGTAGCGGCTAATGATTTAACTGCTCCCCAAGCAAAATATTCAGCACTGCGGACAGAATAGGTAACAGGAAGTTGGATGATTAAATCTACTCCTGAGTCTAAAGCCATCTGGGCTCTAGCCCATTGATTGACAATAGCTGGTCTACCTCGTTGTAAGAAGCTACCGCTCATAATACAAATAGTAGCATCTGCTTTACTTTTAGTCACTGATTTTTGTAAATGTATCTTATGTCCTAAGTGAAAAGGATTATATTCAGTAATAATTCCTAATATATTCATTTTAGTTCCTCCTTAGTATTTATTATAATCTGAGGAGCAATAAATTTCAATTATTAAGGATATAATAAAATTGATTGTAAAGTGTCAGATAATTATTAATTTTAAAATTAAATATTAAAACAAGGAAACTGAACTATTCATCTAGTAGTTCATATATGGTGAAAGAATATATAAGGAGGTAGGAAAAATGGATTTTATTAATCAGATTCATGAACAAGCACGAAGTGATAAGCAAAAAATAGTTTTACCTGAAGGAACTGAACCAAGAATGATTAAGGCTTTTCCAGAAATTTTAGGAGAAGATATTGCTGATATTGTATTACTTGGAGATAAAAAAGAAATTAGAAAAAATGCTTCTAAATATAGGATTGACTTAACAGAGGTAGAAATTATTAATCCTACTCAAGCTGATAAGTTAGAGGAATATGCTCAAACTTATTATGAATTAAGAAAACATAAAGGAATTACTATAGAAGAAGCAAGAGAACAAATTAAAGATCCATTATATTTTGGAAGTATGATGGTTAATAAAGGTGATGCAGATGGTAAATTAGCAGGGTCTGTTAATGCTACTGGTAGAGTATTAGGAGCTGATTTTAAAATAATTGGTACTAGTGAAGATATTTCAAATGTGTCTGGATTCTTTATTATGATTGTTGAAAATAAAAACTTTGGTAAAGATGGTGTATTAGTATTTTCTGATTGTGCAGTAAATCCAAATCCTGATGCCGATCAATTAGCTGAAATTGCTGTCTCTTCTGCTAGGACTGCTAAAAATTTAATTGGTATGGATCCTAAAGTAGCTATGTTATCTTTTTCTACTAATGGAAGTGCTAATCATGAGTTAGTTGATAAGGTACAAGAGGCCACAGCTAAAGCTAGAGATTTAGATTCAGGAATAGAAATAGATGGTGAAATGCAAGCTGATGCTGCTTTAATTCCAGAAGTTGGAGAAAGGAAGTATCCAGAAAGTGAAATTGCTGGAGATGCTAATGTGTTAGTATTTCCTGATTTACAAGCTGGAAACATTGGGTATAAAATATTACAGAGATTAGGTGGTGCTAAAGCATATGGTCCTATTTTACAGGGGATAGCTAAACCAGTTAATGATCTGTCTCGTGGTTGTAGTGTCCAAGATATTGTTAACGTAACAGCTATTACTGCTGTACAAGCACAAAATTGTTAGTATGATTTTTTGAGAATAAAGTATATAGTTTGTTTGACTGATTAAATTTATTTTTATTAATGAGATGTTAACGATACTGTGCCAGTTTTACTTTCATAATTCAAATTAGAAGTATAAATAACAGGAGGGATTTAAAATGAAAATTTTGGTAATTAATAGTGGTAGTTCTTCAATCAAGTATCAGTTATTTGATATGGAAAGTGAATCAGTATTAGCTAAAGGTTTAGTAGAACGAATTGGGATTGAAGGTTCTCAATTAGAGCAAGAAGTTAATGGAGAAGAAATTGAGATTGAACAAGAGATTCCTGATCATTCAGTAGGGATGGAACTGGTGATTGATACTTTAACTGATTCTGAAAATGGAGTTATCACAGATGTAAAAGAAATTGATGCTGTGGGTCATAGACTAGTTCATGGTGGAGAATATTTTGAGGGATCAGTTATTGTAGATGACGATGTAAAAGAAAAGATTGAAGAGTGTGCTAAGTTGGCCCCTTTACATAATCCAGCTAATTTAATGGGGATTGAAGTTTGTGAGGACTTAATTCCAGATACTCCGCAAGCAGTTACTTTTGATACTGCTTTTCATCAGTCTATTCCGGAAGAAGCTTATATGTATGCTTTACCATATGAGTTTTATGAAAAGCATGGGGTACGTCGTTATGGTTTTCATGGAACTTCTCATAAGTTTGTATCTAATTGTGTAGCTGAAGAAATGGACGAAGAAATTGAAGATCTAAAGGTTATTACTTGTCATTTAGGTAATGGAGCTAGTGTAGCTGCAGTTAAAAATGGTAAATCTTATGACACAAGTATGGGCTTAACTCCATTAGAAGGTTTAGTAATGGGGACTCGTTGTGGAGATGTTGATCCAGCAACTGTACCTTTTATTATGGAACAAGAAGATTTATCACCACAAGAGATGGACGATTTAATGAATAATCAAAGTGGTTTACTAGGAGTTTCTGGTGTTGGAAGTGATTGTCGTGATGTTGAAGAGGCAGCTGAAAATGGAAATCATAGAGCTCAACTTGCTTTAGATATGTTTGTTTATCGGGTCAAAAAGTATATTGGTTCTTATACTGCTGCTATGAATGGTGTAGATGCACTTGTATTTACTGCTGGAATTGGAGAAAATTCTATTGATATGAGAGAAAAAATCTGTCAAGATTTAGATTATTTAGGGGTTGAAATTGATTCAACTAAGAATGATATTCGGGGAGAAGTTCAAGAAATAAGTACTGCTGATTCTGAAGTTAAGGTGTATGTGATACCAACTAATGAAGAATTAGTTATTGCACGAGATACTAAAGAGTTAATGTAGTAATTAGCTTTTAACTAGGGCCAGATCTTGACAAAAAGATGAATTATATAGTATAATAAAGAATGTTGTTTTAAAGTATAAATCTATCAGGGGATAGTTTGAGGTGATTGAATGAAGATAAATGTCAAAAGTATTAAGGGTACTTTAGGGGCCAAAATGGATGTTACACGTTCTATTGATTTAGAAGCCAGAGAAATCAAAGGACAATCTATTGAATTTATTACTCCCTGTCAACTTGAATTAATGGTGATTAATTCTGATGATAAATATATAGTTAGTGGCCCAGGAGAGGTAGTGGTTAAACTACCTTGTAGCAGTTGCTTAACAGAAGTTGAAGAAACATTAGAGTTTCAATTCACCGAAGAAGTCCCTAAAGAAGATGTAGTCCGCGATGAGCTAGATTTAACTGGTACTTTAGATGAATATATCCGTCTAGCTTTACCTATGCGAGTAGTCTGTAAGGAAGAATGTCAAGGGCTATGTCCTAGTTGTGGGGCTGATTTAAACGAAGAGGACTGTGATTGTTATATGCATGAAGTTGATCCTCGGTTAGCTAAACTTAATCAACTATTAGATGATTAAATAAATAATATTTATTTTTACTAGAGGGGGTGTTGATGATGGCAGTACCAAAGCAGAAGACTTCTAAATCCCGAAAGAGAAAAAGAAGAACTCATAAAAATTTATCTGCTCCTAATTTAGTTGAATGTTCTCAGTGTCATGAGTATAAGTTATCCCATCAGGTATGTCCTGAGTGTGGATACTATAAAGGAAGAAAAGTTAAGTAGTACATTTCTAGAGCAAGGTAGTTATTTCTATCTTGCTCTTTTTGTATTTTACCTAAAAATTAGATTCTATCCTTGCAATTAAGCTATAAATTGGATATAATACCAATGGATTGATTTAAGAGCAGGTACTAATACGAGTTATTAATAGGTGATGATAAGAATGGAAAATCTGAGCAAAGCCCAACGACAGCAGGAATTGAAGAAGAAGCTAACTGCTAATCCATTTTTAGTGGATCAGGAGCTAGCTGATATTTTTGGGGTTAGTGTCCAGACAATTCGATTGGACAGAAAGGAATTAGGTATTCCTGAAGTTCGCAAGAGAACTAAGTCAGTTGCCCGACAGGCTTATTCTAAGGTGAAATCAGTCCAGAGTGGAGAGATAATCGGGGAACTAATAGATATAGAATTAAATACAAGTGGTTTGTCTATTATAGAAACAGTAGCAGAGATGGCTTTAGAAGAGACAAAAGTAGTCCGAGGGCATCATATTTTTGCCCAAGCTAATTCTTTAGCGGTATCGATTATAGATACAGATACAGCACTAACGGGTTCAGCTGATATAAGATATAATAGACCAGTAGCAATTGGAGAAAGATTAGTAGCTAAGGCTAGAGTAACAGATAAAAAAGAGAATAAATTTCATGTTGTAGTAGAAACTAAAATAAAAGAAGAAAAAATATTTCACGGAGAGTTTGTTGTTTTTGCTGTTGCAGATGAAGTTAGTGGTAAGGAGGAGGATTAAGTTTGCAGATAGCAGTTGATGCTATGGGAGGAGATAATGCTCCAGCTGAGATAGTTAAAGGGGTAACAGAAGTTAGTTCTGAGGTTGAGGGCCAAATCATTTTATTAGGGTCTAAAGAAGAATTACAAACTGAGCTAAGCAAGTATGATTATACAGCGGATAAAGTAACTATTCGTCCTACTACGCAAAAGATTGGGATGGATGAATCTCCAGCTCAAGCTTTGCGTCAGAAAAAAGATTCTTCTGTAGCTGTAGGAGCTAATTTAATTAAGACAGGAGATGCTGATGCTTTTGTATCAGCCGGAAATACTGGGGCAGTTATGACAGCTAGTACTCTAGAGATCGGTCGGATCCAGGGGGTTAAAAGACCAGCTATTGCTACTGTATTTCCTGGTTTGCAAGGTGAAACATTAGTCTTAGATATAGGAGCCAATGTTGATAGCAAGCCAGAACATTTGCTCCAACAGGCCCAGATGGGGCATATTTATACTCAAGAAATATTACATAAAGATAATCCTCAACTAGGGTTGTTAAGCATTGGAGAAGAGAAAAAAAAGGGAAATCAATTAATTAAAGAGGTTTATCCCCAATTAGAAGAATTAGATAATATAAATTTTGTTGGTAATGTAGAAGGTAGAGATATTTTCACTGGTCAATATGATGTTATTTTAACTGATGGGTTTGTAGGTAATGTAGTACTCAAGACAGCGGAAGGATTATCCTCTGTATTGTTTAAGATTATTAAACGAGAGATTAAATCCAGCTGGTTAGGAAAATTAGGTGGTTGGTTATTGCAATCAGCTTTTCAGCGAATCAAAAAGCAAGTTGATTATACTGAGTACGGAGGAGCTCCCCTATTAGGTGTAGATGGGATTACAATAATTGGCCATGGTAGTTCAAATGCCAAGGCAATTAGTAATGCAATTAGAACAGCTAAGGAAGCAATAAATGTTGAATTACTCAATTCAATCAAGCAGAATATTAATGAAGGGACTGATTGATAATGGGCCAAGCTACAAGAAAGGCCAAGGTTGCAGGAGTAGGATCTTATGTACCAGATCAAGTAGTGACTAATGGAGATTTAGAAGAAATGGTTGATACAAGTGATGAGTGGATTACAAAGAGAACAGGCATTAAAGAACGAAGAGTAGTAGCAGAGGGAGTAACTACTTCTGAACTTGGTTATCAGGCTGCCCAACGAGCAATTGCTAGTAGTGATTTAACAGTAGAAGACTTGGACTTAATTTTAGTAGCTACTTCTACTCCTGATCATGTTGGTTTTCCTGCTACAGCTTGTTTAATTCAAAATAAATTAGGGATTACAGAAATTCCTGCTTTTGATGTAGCTGCTGCTTGTACAGGTTTTATTTATGGCTTATCTACGGCTGCCCAATATATTGAGACAGGTGCTTATGATAATATTCTAGTAATTGGGGCTGAGACTTTATCTAAGTTTATTGATTGGGAGGATAAAGGTACTTGTATCTTATTTGGTGATGGAGCTGGTGCTGCTGTGTTAACTCCTACTGAGTCTGGTGGTATTTTAGCTAATCACTTAGGAGCTGATGGTAGCCAAAGTGATGTCTTAAGGATACCTGGTGGTGGCTCCTGTGAACCTATCTCTCAACAACTACTAGACGATAGAAATCATTATATAGAGATGGAAGGAAATTCAGTCTTTAAGTTTGCTGTTAGAATTTTAGGTAAAGCAGTAAAACAGGCTTTAGCTAAGGTGGACTTAGATAAAGGTGATATTGATTATTTAATTCCTCATCAAGCTAATGTAAGAATTATAGATGCGGCTGCTAAAAGATTAGATTTGGATAGAGAGCAGATTTATGTTAATTTAGATAAATACGGGAATACATCTTCTGCTTCTATTCCTCTTGCTTTGGATGAAGCAAGTGAAGCTGGTAGAATTGATACTGGTGATACTGTAGTACTAGTTGGTTTTGGAGCAGGTTTAACTTGGGGGGCAACAGTTTTAGAATGGATTTAAGGGAGGAAAAAATGTTTACAACACGAATATGTGATCTATTAGATATTAAATATCCTATTATTCAAGGTGGTATGGCTTGGGTTGCTACTGGTGAATTGGCTGCTGCAGTTTCTGAAGCAGGTGGCTTAGGAGTTATTGGGGCTGGAAATGCACCAGCCGATGTAGTTCGCGAAGAAATTAAGAAAATTAAAGAGCAAACTGATAAGCCTTTTGGCGTTAATGCTATGTTATTATCTCCTCATATTGATGAAGTAATCGATGTTTTATTAGAGGAAGAAGTACCAGTTGTTACTACTGGAGCAGGAAATCCGTCTAAATACTTAGATCAATTACAGGAGATGGGAGCTAAAGTGATTCCTGTGGTTGCGTCAGTAGCCTTGGCTAGAAGAATAGAACGGGCTGGTGTTGATGCTGTGATTGCTGAGGGAACGGAATCAGGTGGTCATATTGGTCAATTATCTACAATGACTCTGATTCCTCAGGTGGCTGAAGCACTAGAGATTCCTGTAATTGCTGCTGGTGGAATTGCTGATGGAAGAGGTTTGGCTTCGGCTTTATCCTTAGGAGCACAAGGTGTCCAAATTGGAACTCGATTTGTTTGTGCTGCTGAGTGTATTGCACATGATAATTATAAAGAAGCTATTGTTAATGCTAGAGATAGAGATGCAATTGTAACAGCTCGTTCTACTGGGCATCCAGTTCGGAATTTAAAGAATAAGTTGACTCGTAAGATCCAAAAGATGGAAGAAGAAGGAGCGCCTAAAGAAGCAATAGAAGAGTTAGGTGTTGGTAGATTAAGACAGGCTGTGATTGAAGGAGATACTAAAGAAGGTACAGTAATGGCTGGTCAAGTAGCAGGAATGGTTTCTGAAGTGGAACCAGCAGAGAAAATAGTGACTGATATTATAGATCAGGCTAGGGAAGTAATGGAAAATACTTGTCAATATATTAAGGAGTAATTAATTTATATTTATTGATTAATATAGGGAGGATAGAAGATGAGTCAAGTAGCTTTTATATTTCCTGGTCAAGGTTCGCAAGAAGTAGGAATGGGCCAAGACTTAGCTGAGGAATTTCCGATTGTTAAAGAAACATTTCAAGAAGCTAATCAAGCTTTAGATATAGATATTACTGAGTTATGTTGGGAAGGACCAGCGGAGAAACTTAAAGAAACTAAGAATACTCAGCCAGCTATTTTAACAACTAGTATTGCTGTCTATAGATTATTAGTTGATAAAGGAATTAAGCCAGAAGTAGTAGCTGGACATAGTTTAGGAGAATATTCTGCTTTAGTTGCTGCTGGGGTGCTTGATTTTAAAGAAGGTTTGCGCCTAGTTAGAAAACGTGGTGAATTAATGTCCCAGGCTGGAGCAGGAACTATGGCTGCTGTTATTGGATTAGAGCCCCAAGAAGTAGAAGCTGTCTGTGAAGCAGGTAGTGAAGTTGGAATAGTAGAAGTAGCTAATTATAATTGTCCGGGCCAAGTTGTTATTTCCGGGGCTGAGGATGCTGTTGCTCAAACAGTAGAATTGGCTAAAGATAGAGGAGCTAAAAAGGCTGTTACTTTAAATGTAAGTGGTCCATTCCATTCTAGTTTAATGGAGTCAGCTGGAAGACAATTAGCTCGCTACTTGGGAGAGGTTGACTTTACTACTCCAGAAGTTCCAGTAGTTACTAATGTGGATGCTACAGCTACTACTGATCCAGCTGCCATGAAAGAAGCATTGATTAATCAGATTAGTGGTGCAGTGCGGTGGGAAGAGTCAATTAGAAATCTGATTGCTGGTGAGGCAGATACCTTTATTGAAGTTGGCCCAGGTAGAGTACTAAAAAGTTTTATGCGTCGCATTGATCGTAGTGTAACAGCTCTAAATGTAGGAAGTACTAGATCCCTGAAAAAGACTTTAAAAAAGCTATAAAGAGTATTTATTTACAGTAGATTGTTAATTATAATTTAGGGAGGGATTTGGATGCAAGTTAAAGATAAAATAGCCTTAATTACAGGTAGTTCACGAGGAATTGGTAAGCAAATAGCACTTAAGTTAGCAAGTGAAGGAGCTAAAATAGTAGTTAATTACCCAGTAGAATCAGAAGCAGATAGTGCAGCGCAAGTAGTAGCTGAAATAGAAGAGCAAGGTAGCGAAGCAAAAGCTATTAAAGCTGATGTAACTGAGATGGAAGAAGTAAAAGAAATGGTTAAGGAAATTAAACAAGAATTTGGTCAATTGGATATTTTAGTGAATAACGCTGGGATTACTAAAGATACATTATTAATGAGAATGAAAGAACAAGACTGGGATGATGTACTAGAGGTTAATTTAAAAGGAGCCTTTAATACTACTAAAGCTGTTACTAGATTGATGATGAAGCAAAGAAGTGGTAGTATTATTAATATTTCTTCTGTGGTTGGTTTAAGAGGTAATGCTGGTCAGGCTAATTATTCTGCTTCTAAAGCAGGATTGATAGGATTGACTAAATCAACAGCCAGAGAGTTAGCTAAACGAAATGTTACTGTTAATGCTGTTGCACCTGGATTTATTGAGACTGCTATGACTGATGAATTATCTGAGGAAGTAGTAGAAAATACCATAGACGAAATCCCTCTAGCAGACCTTGGGCAGCCAGAGGATGTGGCTGATACAGTTCTATTTTTAGCTAGTGAAGCAGCAGATTATATTACAGGAGAGGTTATCCGAGTTGATGGCGGTATGGCTATGTAGTAAGTAGGTAATATAGTTGTGAGTTGTGTGTCATGTGCTATGAGTTGTGAGCTGCTATGGTTTTAAAGGTTTTGAATCAGCTCATGGCACATAGCACACAGCAGACAGCAATTAATTTAGCTTGTTAGTTATATATTATAAATTGTACATTATCCTATATAAGGAGGTGACAATCATGAATGTATTTGAAACAGTTAAGGAAATTATTGTAGAGGAGTTAATGTTAGATGAAGAGGAAGTTACTCTAGAGGCTACTTTTGATGATTTAGGGGCTGACTCCCTAGATATTGTAGAGATTGTAATGGCCTTTGAAGAGGAATTTGATGTTGAAATTTCTGATGAAGATGCAGAAGAGATTAATACTGTTCAAGATGCTGTAGATTATATTGAGGATCTATTATAATTTATAATTAACTTAACTAAGTCCCGTTTGTAATAGAACGGGACTTTTATCCACTACAGATTATAAATCACTTATTTCATATCTAGAGTACTAATATATTATAACATAATTATACTAACTATGATTTAGACTTTTATCATTAATTATATGGAGGAATAATCTTGGAATTACCAACTTTACCTAATTTAAAAATTGGCGATTTAGTGGCTAAAGTACCTATAGTACAAGGTGGTATGGCTGTTAAAGTTTCCACTGCTCCTTTAGCTGCCGCGGTAGCTAATCAAGGAGGAATTGGATTAATAGCTGGTTCTGGATTAGAGACTGGTGAATTGCGGTCTGAAATCAAACGAGCTAGAGAACTATCCTCAGGAATTATTGGTGTCAATATCATGGTAGCAATTAGTAAATTTAAGGAATTGGTTAAAGCTTCAATAGATGAAGGTGTGGACTTAATTGTAGCTGGGGCAGGTTTCTCCCGGGATTTGTTTTCTTTAGGTCAGGAAAATGATGTAGAAATTGTGCCTATTGTTTCTTCAGTTAAGTTAGCTAAAATATCAGAGAAATTGGGAGCTTCAGCAATAGTTGTGGAAGGAAAAGAAGCAGGAGGTCATCTAGGAACTGATAAACCAATGAGACCACTGTTGGAAAAAGTTGTGTCAGCAGTTGATATTCCTGTTATTGGAGCTGGGGGTATAATTGATGGACAAGATGTGGCTGAAGTTTTAGAACTAGGTGCTGCCGGAGTACAAATGGGATCTAGATTTGTTGCTAGTGAAGAATGTGAAGTTGATGATAGTTTTAAAGAACTTTATCTGGAGGCTGATGCTGATTCAGGTGTACTAATTGATAGTCCAGTAGGACTACCAGGTAGAGCTTTAAAGAATGACTTTATTACTCGCCTAAATGATGAGGAAGTAACAACTGAAGCTAGCTGTGATTATCTCTGTCTTAAAAAGTGTTCACGCAGATTTTGTATTATGGATTCGTTACTTAAAGCTCAAGTTGGTAATATGGAAGAAGGATTAGTATTTGCTGGGGAAGAAGCCTATCAATTGGAAAATATATTACCTGTTAAGGAAATAATTAATAATTTAGTAGATGAAGCAATAGAGTACTTAGGAGGGAAGAGAAATGAATAAACGAGTAGTAGTTACTGGAATGGGGGTTATCTCACCAGTAGGAAATGAATTAGAAGATTATTGGACTGCTTTAACAGCAGGAGAATCAGGCATTGCTGAGGTTACTAATTTTGATGCTGCTGAATATAAAACCCAAATAGCTGGTGAAGTTAATGATTTTGATCCGCGAGATTTTGGTATGAATCGTAAGGAAGCTCGAAGAATGGATAATTATACTCAATTTGCTGTTGCAGCAGCAAATAAGGCAGTTGAAGATGCTCAATTGGAGATTAATGAAGATAATGCTACTAGAGTAGGAACACTAGTCGGTTCAGGGATTGGGGGCATAGAAACTCTAGAAGAACAACATAAGAGATTATTGGAGCGAGGTCCTAATAGAGTTAGTCCTTTCTTAATTCCGATGATGATAGCTAATATAGCTGCTGGTCAAGTAGCTATTCAAACAGGAGCTAAAGGACCTAATACTTCAGTGGTTACAGCTTGCGCTACAGGAACTCATGCTTTAGGAGAGGCTCATAGAATGATTCAATGTGGAGATGCTGATATAATGATTGCTGGAGGAAGTGAAGCAGCTATTAGTCCTGTATCATTTGCTGGTTTCTCTTCTTTAAAGGCAATGAGTACTAATAATGATAATCCTCAACAAGCTAGTTGTCCTTTTGATGCCGATCGAGATGGTTTTGTAATGGGCGAAGGAGCAGGAGTTTTAGTTTTAGAGACTTTAGAAAGTGCTCAAGCAAGAGGGGCGGAAATTTATGCTGAGTTAGTAGGGTATGGATTATCTGCTGATGCTCACCATATTACTGCTCCAGCTCCAGAAGGAGAAGGCGCTGCTCGAGCTATGCAGATGGCTGTTGATAAAGCTGATATTTCTGCTACAGAAGTGGATTATATTAATGCCCATGGTACATCAACTCCAGCTAATGATAAATTAGAAACGCAAGCAATTAAAGATGTATTTGGAGATCATGCTTATGATTTAGCAGTTAGTTCAACTAAATCTATGACAGGTCATTTGCTTGGAGGCGCTGGTGGAATTGAGGCAATTGCTTCAATTTTAGCTATTCGAGATAATATTCTACCACCGACAATTAACTATCAGACTGAAGACCCAGAATGTGATTTGGATTATGTCCCTAATAAAGCAAAAGAAACTAGTGTTAATGTAGCTTTATCTAATTCTTTAGGTTTTGGAGGCCATAATGCATGTGCTTTATTTAAAGGCTATAATGAATAATCAGGGTGAGAAATAATATGATACTAAAGCAAGAAATATTAGCTGATTTAGAAGAGGAATTGGAGATTAAGTTTACAGATTTAGAATTATTAAAGCGGGCTATTACTCACAAGTCCTATGCTAATGAAAATCGAGAGTTAAATATCAAAAACAATGAACGATTGGAATTTTTAGGTGATTCAGTTTTAGATTTAGTGATTAGTAAATATATTTTTCTGAATTATCCAGAGCATCCTGAAGGTGAATTAGCTAAAATTAGATCAGTGGTAGTTAGTTCTCCTATTTTAGCTAATAAGGCAGAGGAAATTGAATTAGGTTCTTATATATTATTAGGTAAAGGTGAGGAGATGACTGGCGGCCGGAATAGAGATTCTATTTTGGCTGATACTTTTGAAGCTATAGTAGGTGCAATTTATTTAGACCAAGGATTAGAAGCAGCTCGAGAGTTTATTTTGGATTTATTAGTCTCTAAGATTGAGATAGTAGAACAAGGAGAGTATATTACTGATTATAAGACATTATTGCAAGAGGTAGTCCAACAGGATTCTAATCTAATACCTGAATATAAAGTAGTTGAAGCAAAGGGGCCGGACCATAACAAACGATTTACTGTAGAGGTTGTCTTTGATGACCAAATTTTAGGTATTGGAACAGGTTTTAGTAAGAAGGAAGCAGAACAGGAAGCTGCTAAAAAAGCAATTAGTAAATTGGAGTAGCTCGTGGCAGACGGGCTACTTTTTTGTTTTGGTTACATGAATAAGTAATCAATCTTAAGTAAAATTTAATTGATATAAAGTGGCACTTTATATCAGCTGTGTGCTATGAGCTATGAGTCGTGAGCCAATTCAAAATCAAAATCATAAATACAATTCAAATCTCTTGGATATAGAGGTTATAAAGATTTAGGCTTTAAGTTTAAAGGTTTTGAACTGGCTGATCCTACAAGTTTCATAGAAACTTTTCGTGATAAAAAGCATCCGCACATAGCACACGACTGTGTCACCGCAGGTGACACAATATAACTAATTGAAAGGGGATTAAACCATGTATGATTTAATTGTAATTGGTGGTGGGCCAGCAGGTATGATGGCGGCTGGAATTGCTGCTGATAGAGGACAAGAAGTTTTACTATTAGAGAAGAAGGGCCAACTAGGTAAGAAGTTAGCAATCACTGGGAAGGGGAGATGTAATTTAACAAATGATTGTTCAGTAGAAGAGATTATTAATAATTTTTCTGAGCAAGGTGATTTTTTATATAGTACACTTTATTCTTTTTCTAACTGGCAGTTAAGAGATTTCTTTGCTGATCTAGGTGTGGAAACAAAAGTAGAAAGGGGCGATAGAGTCTTTCCTGTTTCTGATTCAGCTAAGGATGTAGTTCAGGCTTTAGAGAAATTTATGACTCAAGCTGGGGTAGAGGTTAAGCTAAATAGCAGCGTAACGAAGTTATTAACAGCAGATCAGGAAGTAACTGGCGTTCAATTAGCAGATGGTAGTAGGTATCGCAGTGCTAATGTATTAGTGGCGGTGGGAGGTAAGGCTTATCCTACTACTGGTTCTACAGGAGATGGTTATGATCTAGCCCAGCAGGTAGGACATACAATAACAGAGATTAAACCTTCACTAGTGCCCTTAGAGACCAAAGAAGACTGGGTGCCAGAAGCCCAAGGTCTTAAATTAAAGAATGTAACAGCTACTTTAATGATTGATGGAGAAGCTAAAAAAGAAGAATTTGGTGAGCTATTATTTACTCATTTTGGAATTACAGGGCCAATAGTCCTGACATTAAGTCGAGATATAGCTCAGTACTTAGGTTATCATAGTATTAAATTAAAACTTGATCTGAAACCTGCTTTATCCCAGCAGAAGTTGGATGCTAGACTACAACGGGATTTTGAAAAATACTCCAGAAAACAGTTTAAAAATAGTTTAGATGATTTATTACCTAGTAAATTAAGACCAATAGTTGTGGATTTGGTTTCTATTCCAGCTACTAAATTTGTTAATCAAATTACTACAGAGGAAAGAAGGGAATTAGTTGAATTATTAACTAATTTAGAGTTAACGGTTATAGGGACTAGAGGATTTAAGAAAGCTATAGTTACTCAAGGTGGGGTAGATACTGACCAGCTAGACCCTACTACCTTAGAATCAAAACTAGTTGAGGGATTATATTTTGCTGGGGAAGTAATTGATATAGATGCTTATACTGGTGGATTTAATCTCCAAGCAGCTTTTTCTACAGGTTATGTAGTAGGAAATAAGGTATAATAAGTTATGTCTGCCCTTGATAGTACATAAATTTATAGTAAACTAGTATGCTATCAAGGGGGCGATTTTATGTTCGGGTATTATAAATTGAAAAGATTTTTTCGTAAGTTACAGAAACTAGTAGTCAATATTATAGTTGTTGGTTTTATCTTACTAGTAACTATTCAGCTTATCTTAGCTAATCCTGGTTTAAAAGATAGTTTAGTCAGTAAAATACCGCAGATGGATTATATTTTAGCAATTGGACAACAACCTGAGTTTGATGCACCAGCTAAAGAGGTATTCTCCCTTCAAAATCAATCCAAGGAACAGTTGACAATTAAACTTCAAAATAGATTGCAACTATCTAATGTTAAGTTGGTAGTTAATGACCAGGTAGTAGATGATTTTAAAGCTGGAATTGCTAAAGCTAAAATCAAAGCAGGAGACAAAATTGCTATTGATGCTAGAGGTTATAAGCAGGGGTTATGGTTTAAAATAACTAAGATGTCTACTCAAATAGATAACTTTGCACCTCAACAACAATTTTGGATTAAGAATGAATATAAAGTTTTAGGAGAGATAGAAAAACTGAATAAATTTTAGTTTACTCTTGTCTTTAGTAGGTGAGTGTGTTAGTATTATAAACAACATAGTAGAAAAAAAGTTAGGCGGGTATAGTATAGTAGGAAGGTAGTAGGGATAGGATAGTAGTAGAGTTAACTAGTAGTAAAATTTAATAGAAATAGTAGGAAAGTAGGAGTCTAGTAGGGATAACTATATCAAGTTTGACTGATTAAGTACTCCTTGGGGAGTACTTTTTTTAATTGGGATTATAAATAAGTTTAATTGGGATTATAAATAAGGAGGATAAATACATGGTTAAAAAAGATACCTTAAGTAAAGAAGTTGCTGCTGCAGCAATTAAGATGTCGTTAAGTGATAGACAAGAAGAAAAAGATTTAAAAGAGAATTATCAAGCTCAAGAGTTACAAGTTGCCGCTGTTGATTTTGGTGGTGAATTCAATTCTTCTATTAAGAAGATTATTGAACGGGCTGTAGTTGCTGCTGAAAGAGAGGAAGTAATTGCAGATAATCACGCTGAATTAGGAGCAGTTGCTGGTGCTGCTAGAGAAGCTGTTACTCAGATCCAAAATAAGGCAGCAGGTTTTAATATTGGAGGTAAGATAGGAGTAGCTAGACAAGAGGACCATATTAGTGTAGCTGTCTTTTTTGCTATTGGTTTATTACATCTTAATGAGATGTCAATTGGTTTAGGACACCGAGCAGTACACAAATAGTAATAGTCCTAGTTTGGATTGTTTAATATTAGAATGTGGGTTAATTGATATAAAGTGTAACTTTCATGCCACAGCTATTAGCTATCTGCAAATGGTTTTTATTACGGAAGGTCTGCTTTCTAGACCTGTAGGATGTGCCGTATGCTAATTCAAATTCAAAACCACAGATTTAGTTCAACCCCTTAAAACATAGTAATTTTAAAGGGTTAAATTTTGAATTTGAAGGTTTTGAATTAGCTGATAGCATAGAGCACACGACTGACGACTGTGTCACCATAGGTGACACAAAGTTAGATTTTATGTTAAGTATATGTCAGATAGAGGAGGATAGAGGATGAAGGTGAGAGGTATTAGAGGTGCAATCACAGTTGAGAAGAATAGTAGTCAGGAGATTTTATCAGCTACTGAAGAATTATTACAGGAATTAATTGCAGTTAATAATATAAAAGAAGATAATATTGCATCAGTCTTTTTTTCTATGACTTCAGATTTAGACCAAGCTTTTCCAGCTAAAGCTGCTCGAGAATTAGGCTGGTCTCAAATTCCTTTGTTTTGTACTCAGGAATTGGAAGTAGAAGGGGCTTTAGCTAAATGTATTAGAGTATTGATTCATTATAATACTGATCAATCTATAACTGAAGTAAATCATATTTATTTAAGAAAAGCTAAGAGTTTAAGACCAGATTTAGCTGAGAAAGGAGGAGTATAGATGGTTGATCAAAGTTTAGTTCGCCAGGCGATTATGAATATTAAACCATATGTACCTGGTAAGCCAATTGAGGAAGTAAAAAGAGAGCTAGGGTTAGAAGAAGTTATTAAGTTAGCTTCTAATGAGAATCCATTAGGTGCTTCGCCCCAGGCTATTGATCAGATGCAACAGGCTCTAGAAGAAGTACATATTTATCCTGATAGCAATCTGCATAGTTTAAGGCAAAAATTAAGTAGTCAACTAGGAGTAGCAGGGGAAAATTTAATCTTTGGGAATGGTTCAGATGAGTTATTAACTTATTTAGGGCAGAGTTTTATCAAGCCTGATGATGAAATAGTGATGGCTGAAACTACTTTTGGGGAGTATGAATTTACTACTAATTTAATGGGAGCAGAAGTAGTTACAGTTCCGCTGACAGACTATACTCATGATTTAGAGGCTATGTTGGCCGCTATTACAGAGAAGACTAAGATTGTCTTTATCTGTAATCCTAATAATCCAACAGGTACAATAGTTCCCCACCAGGAAGTTGTTGACTTTTTAGAGCAAGTTCCTGAAGATGTACTAGTTGTATTTGATGAAGCATATCAGGAATATGTTACTAGTGAGCAGTATCCTACAACAATAAACTATTTAGCTGATTATGATAATCTGTTGATTCTGAGAACTTTTTCTAAGATTTATGGTTTATCAGGATTGAGAATAGGTTATGGAATTGCCAGTCAGGAAGTAATTTCCTATTTAGAACGAGTTCGGCAGCCTTTTAATGTCAATGCTATTGCTCAGATAGGAGCTAGTGAAGCTTTAGAGGATCAAAGGCATGTTGCCAGATCTAGAGCTTATAATCAACAAGGAAAAGAATATTTATATCACCAGTTTGAAGAATTGGGTTTGGATTATGTGCCAACTGAAACTAATTTTATTTTAGTAGACGTAGCTAAAGATAATGATCGAGTATTTGAGGAACTATTACAAAGAGGAGTGATTGTCAGAAGTTTATCTTCTTATGGTTATCAGACCAAGATTAGAGTCACTATTGGTCTACCTGAGGAGAATAAAGCTTTAATAGAGGCTTTAAAAGAAGTGTTAAGTTTATAATAATATAACTCGAGTAGGGAGGAATTAATAATGATTGTAGTAATGGAACCTAAGGCAAGTGAAGAAGAAGTTGAGCAGGTAATTGAGAAGGTAGAAGAGGAAGATTTTCAAGCACATCCAGATAAGGGCCAATACCAGACAGTTGTAGGTGTAGTTGGTGATGGTCGAAGAGAGGTGCTGCTTAATTCAATTGGTGCTTTTGCTGGAGTTAATAATGTAATTGAAATTAGTAAGCCTTATAAATTAGTGGGGAAAGAATTTAAGTCTGAACCTTCTGTAATTGATGTCGATGGGGTTAAAGTTGGTGGCGATAACTTTACAATTATGGCTGGCCCTTGTGCAGTAGAGAGTAAGGAGCAATTATTTACAGCAGCTAGACAGGTTAAAGAAGGCGGAGCTAAAATCCTTAGAGGAGGAGCTTTTAAGCCCCGAACTTCACCTTATAGCTTCCAAGGTTTAAAAGAAAAAGGATTACAGATGTTATCAGAGGCTGCTCAAGAGACGGGATTAAAAGTAGTTACGGAAGTAATGGATACGCGAGAAGTGGAGTTAGTAGGTCAGTATGCAGATATCTTCCAGATTGGAGCGCGTAATATGCAGAATTATCCACTACTAAGAGAAGTAGGAAAGACTGATCAGCCTGTCTTACTCAAGAGAGCTATGACAGGTACTTATAAAGAATTATTAATGGCTGCTGAATACATTATGGCTGGCGGAAATTATAATGTGATTCTATGTGAACGAGGAATTAGAACTTTTGTTAATGAAACACGAAATACAGTTGATTTATCTGTAATACCTGTTATTAGAGAGTTGAGCCACTTACCAATTATAATTGATCCTAGTCATGGAACAGGTAGTTGGAAGTATGTTTCTCCCTTAGCTAAAGCAGCTTTAGCTGCTGGTGCAGATGGGTTAATGACAGAAGTTCATCCTGATCCAGCTAATGCATTATGTGATGGACCACAATCGCTACGACCTGATAAATTCAGACAGTTAGTAACAGAAATGGGACCAATTGCTGAAGCAGTAGGTCGGGAATTATAAATTCAGTGATAAGTAACAAGTGATCAGTGACTAGTAACAAAAGATTTAAAGGTGAGGTTTTAATTATGAGTGTATAAAGTATGAGTGTGGGGAATCAGTGAATTTATTACGTTAGGACTTGTATGTGAGTAACTTCAAAACTTTTAATTTATATGGTTTTGATTTCGCTCACACTCACACACGTTCCTCACACTTAATGTTAATGAGGTGAGAAGATGATCCAACAAGTTGCCATTATAGGGGTGGGCTTAATAGGCTCTTCTTTAGGTTTAGCTTTCAAAGAAATCACAGACATTAATAAGGTATTGGGGATTGATGCAAATCCTCAGCATTTACAACAAGCTCTAGATATTGGAGCAATTGATGACAGGGTAGATTTAGCAACAGGAGTACAACAAGCAGATTTGGTGATTTTAGCTGTTCCAGTAGGGCTAGTTAGAGATTTAGCTTTAGAAGTAAAGCCTTATCTTAACGAGGAAACAATAGTTACTGATGTAGGTAGTACTAAAGTAGGTTTAGTGACAGAGTTAGAAACAATGTTACCTACCTATATTGGTGGTCATCCTATGGCTGGTTCTGAATTGTCAGGCCCTAGTGGAGCTGACAAATATTTATTTGAAAATGCAATGTATGTTTTAACTAAGACAGAAAATACTAATCAACAGGCTTTAACTAAATTACAGAATTTAGTAGAAAAAATAGGAGCCCAGTCTTTAGTTATAGAGCCACAAGTTCACGACCAGATTGTAGGAGTTACTAGTCATCTGCCTCATTTAGTAGCTGTGAGTTTGATGGAGGCTATAACAGATTATTCCCAAGAGAGTGAATTGCTTACTTCTTTAATTGGGGGCGGTTTTAAGGATACAACTAGAATTGCTGCTGGTGCTCCTAGGATGTGGAAGGATATTTTTTTACATAATCAAGAAGAGGTTTTGGCGGCAATAGATGTATTTTTAGAGAATGTAAAGGAATTTCAGGATTTAATTGCTACTGAGGCAGAAGCAGAGTTGGAAAGTAGATTAGCGGCAGTTAAAGAAGCTAGACAAAGTATTCCAATGCACAAGAAAGGGTTACTACCAACTAATTATGAATTGATTCTTACTTTAGAGGACAAGCCGAATGCTATTGGTCAGGTAGCTACTTTATTAGGTGAGGCCAAAATTAATATTCAAGATATTGAAGTGTTAAAGGTTAGAGATGACGGAGGAACTATCAGACTTAGTTTTAAGCAACAACAGGAACAAGAAACAGCTTATAAATTATTACAGCAAAATAATTATAAAGTGGTGAAGAAATAATATTGATATAATGTGTCATTGACACATTATATCAATAGTCGTGAGCTATGAGTTATGAGTCATGAGCCAATTCAAAGTCAAAATCATAAATCTAATTCAACCCCTAAAGTTTAGAAGTTATAGTGGTTTTGATTTTGAGTTTGAAGATTTTGATTTAGCCCACAGCTCACGACACATGACTCATGACTGTGTCACCTTTGGTGACACAATATATCAATTATTATTCCGAAAATGAGGAGGAAAGAAAGTGGACTTAACAGTAGAACCTAAATCTAAGTTACAAGGAACAGTTAAGGTACCAGGCGATAAATCAATTTCTCATCGAGCAGTTATGTTAGGTTCATTAGCAGAAGGTGTAACAGAAATTGAAGGCTTTCTAACGGGAGAAGACTGTTTAAGTACAGTTCGGGCTTTCCAACAGTTAGGAGTGGAGATTGAAGGTGTAGGAGAAGAGAAGATGACTATTTATGGTCAAGGACTTAAGGGGTTAACTGAACCGGATAATGTGCTTGATCTAGGTAATTCAGGAACTACAACTCGGTTAATGCTAGGTTTATTAGCGGGCCAAGATTTTTATTCAGTGGTAACAGGAGATGACTCCTTAAGGCAAAGACCTATGGCTAGAGTAACAGATCCTGTAGGCCAGATGGGGGGTCAGTTTCAAGGTCGAGATGGAGCCAATTTACTACCAATTACAGTGGTAGGAGGGCAGGATTTAAAGCCTATTGAGTATCAGTCTCCTGTTGCTAGTGCTCAAGTTAAATCTTCTATTTTGTTAGCTGGGTTATATGCAGCAGGTGAAACTAAAGTAGTTGAACCGGCTAAATCAAGAGATCACACAGAAAGAATGTTAGACTATTTTGGAGCTGAGGTAACAGTAGATGGTTTAGAGGCAAGTGTTAAAGGCCAACCAAAGTTAACAGGTAACAAAGTAATTGTACCAGGCGATATCTCTTCAGCTGCTTTTATTATGGTAGCCGGTTTAGTTGCTGCTGATGCTGAGATAAAATTAAAAAATGTAGGTTTAAATCCTACTCGAGCTGGCGTATTAGAGGCTCTAGAACAGATGAAGGCTAATTTAGAGTTGGTTAATGAAAGGGAAGTTAATGGGGAACCAATAGCTGATGTTATAGTTACTACAAGTGATTTAGAAGGGACAGTAATTGATGGTGACTTAATTCCGCTATTAATTGATGAGATTCCTATTTTAGCTATAGCTGCTACCCAAGCTGAAGGTAAGACAGTAATTAAAGATGCTCAGGAGTTAAGAGTTAAAGAAACTGATAGAATAGATGCTATGGTAACAGAATTAAGAAGATTAGGAGTTGAAGTTACAGAACGAGAAGATGGATTAGAGATAGTTGGCCCGCAGGAGATTACAGGTGGGGTGGAATGTTTAAGCTATGATGACCATCGTGTGGCTATGTCTCTAGCTATAGCAGGTTTAATTGCTGACCAACAGATTACGATTCAAGATGCCGAATGTATTGATATTTCTTTTCCTCAGTTTGCTAAACAATTAAAAAGTTTATAAATACTAATCTCTGGTATATACCAGAGATTTTATTATTTTAGGTTGTTATATAGTGTGGGGAACCAGTTAACTTAATGTTTTAAAGTTATTGACTAGTCTAGTGAGATTTCCTAGTTTGACAGCTAAGCTTAGGTTATTATAATATAAATTATGGGGATATTATACCCCATAATATTCTATAATTTTTTGGGATCTATAATTAAGATAGAAAGGACTGGTCAGACATGATTCGTACTAAATTAACCTCTATTTTCTGTCTGATTATTATCTTAATTATTGGTAGCTGTTTACAACCAATGGTAGCTAAGGCTGTAACAAATGATGGAGGACAAGTTAGTTACACCTCCAATTTAGGGATGCTGGTAGTAACTGGATTAGTTATTTTAGCAGTTATATTATTTTTATGGGAACCAGTGCGACTTGATATTATAGCTTTAGCAATTCCGGTGTTATTAGTAAGTTTTAATTCCTGGACTCAGGTATCTACCAGTCAAGCTTTAGCTGGTTTCTCTAATCAAGCTACTATTACTATCCTAGCTATGTTTATTTTAAGTGAAGGTATTAGGCGTAGTGGTTTAATGCAGATTTTGGGAGATAAAATTGCCCAGTTAACTGGTGCTAATGAAATGCGGCAGTTAGGAGTGATTACTGGATTATCAGGAGTAGTAGCGGGGATTATAAATAATACTCCAGTAGTAGCTGCTTTTATTCCTCTGGTAACTGATTTAGCGAGGAAGACTAAAGTATCCCCTTCTAAATTATTAATTCCTTTATCTTATGCTTCAATGATCGGCGGCATGATGACTTTAATTGGCACTTCTACTAATTTATTAGCCAGTGATCTGTCAGCTAGATTAATTGGGCACCCCTTTTCTATGTTTGAATTTACTAAATTAGGATTTATAATTTTAATTATTGGTATTTTATACTTGCTTACGTTAGGTCGCTATTTAACTCCTAGTAGAATTGATCCTAATGAAGATTTAACGGAAGAATATGAAATGGGCGATTTTTTAACTGAAGTAATAATTGAAGAGAATTCTTCTTTACCAGGGCGGAGTGTAGTAGAAGTATTAGATGAAGTAGATCTGGATCTGAATTTAGTTAAAATCATTCGTAATGGAGAGGAGTTTATGGAGCCTTTAGCTTCTAAGGTCTTTCAGGTAGGCGATCACTTGATTATTCGAACTGGTCATCAGACTCTAATTAAACTGATTGAGATTGAAGGTTTACGACATTTATCAGAGATTAAAGTTACAGATCAGGAGTTAGAGGAGCCCCAACAAGGCCAAAAGTTAGTGGAAGTTGTTGTGGCTAATGACTCTTATTTAGCTGGGCAGACTTTAGAGGAAGTTAATTTCTCCGATCGTTATGATACTTCTGTATTAGCTATTCGGCGCGGGAAAGAGTTAACTCATAAGCGAATGGATGATATTATGCTCCATCCTGGTGATGTGCTTTTGTTATTAACTACAGAGATAACTTTTAATAGATTACAAAAGAATCGCAGTTTTATTATTACTAGAGAGCTTGAGAATACTAGTTATCAGTATTCTAAGATACCTATTGCTTTAGGAATTGTAACTGGCGTGATTGCTTTAGCTGCTCTAGAGATAGTACCGATTGTAATTTCTGCTCTTGGAGGCGTGTTGGCAATGGTGGCTACTGGTTGTATAGAACCTAGTAATATGTATCAGGCCATAAATTGGGAGGTTATCTTTTTGTTAGCTGGTTTAATCCCTTTAGGAATTGCCCTAGAAGAGACTGGTACTGCCCAATTTATTGCTAGTCAACTGCTAGAGTTAACTGGCTTTTTGCCTCCTATAGTAATCTTAGGTCTTTTTTATCTTGTGACTGCTATTTTGACTAATATTATTAGTAATAATGCTAGTGTAGTCTTAATGATTCCAGTAGCAGTAGATGCAGCTCACCAATTAGGAGCCCAACCTTTCTCTTTTATTTTGGCTGTAACTTTTGCGGCTAGTACAGCTTTTTTAACTCCTATAGGCTATCAGACTAATCTAATGGTCTATGGCCCTGGCGGTTATCGGTTCAGAGACTTTATGATTGTAGGAGCTCCTTTACAGTTGTTATTAGCTATTTTAACTCCTCTTTGTATTGCTTTTTTCTGGGGCTTATAAAAACCATTTTTAGTTAGTAAAAATGAATATTTTGCAGGAGAAATATTTTTTTGTTAGAAGTAATCAATATAAGTAAAGTTTTTCCTGGTGGCGAATAAAATAATTAGTAGACAGTGCCTACAAAGGGGGATTAAAATGGGATCAACAATTAATGATGGGATTAAATTATATCTTAATCAATCGGCCCATGAATTATTGACATCGGAAGAAGAAAAGGAGTTAGCTAAAAGGATAGATGCTGGAGATAAAGAGGCAGAACAAGAATTAATTGAGGCTAATTTAAGGCTAGTAGTCAGTATTGCTAAGAAATATGTTGGTCAGGGGCTGGATTTTTTGGATTTGATCCAGGAAGGAAATCTAGGTTTGATGAAAGCAATCCAAAAGTTTGATCATGAGCGGGGATTTCGCTTTAGTACTTATGCTACTTGGTGGATCAAACAACGGATTAATAGAGCTTTGGCTGATAAATCAAGAACAATTAGGGTGCCGGCTCATATTTGGGAATCGATAAATAAGTATGTTAAGATTTTCAATAGATTAGCTGGTGATTTAAATCGGGAACCTACTTTAGAAGAATTAGCTGCTGAAATGGGAGTGGAAGAGGATAAAGTGAAGAAGATCCAAAAGTTAATCCAGGATCCTATTTCTTTAGATACTCCTGTAGGAGAAGATAATGATTGCTATTTAGGAGAAGTAATTGAAGATCCCAATATAGCCTCACCTGATGAGCTAGCTGATAAAGATATGTTAAAGCAGGAATTAGAAGGGGTACTAGATACTTTAGATGAGAGAGAAAAAAGAATTCTCCAGTTAAGATTTGGCTTATTAGATGGTAGACCACGTACTTTACGTGAAATTGGCCAAGATTATGATCTATCCCGAGAAAGAATCAGACAGATAGAAAAGAAAGCCTTACAAAGATTACGCCACCCTAAACGAAGTAAAAAATTAAAAGGATATCTTTCTTCCTAATAAATCCTCTATTGTTTATTATATTTTTCAAGTTGCAAATAATATAAGTGCTTGCTATAATAGATATGATAAAAAACATTCTATAAGTTAGTGGTAAATAAAAAAGGAGTTTGATAGTCATGGATAAGGAATTAACAGTAGCAATTGATGGACCAGCCGGAGCAGGAAAGAGTACAGTAGCTAAAGAAGTGGCTACTAGATTAGGGTATATTTATGTGGATACTGGAGCTATGTATCGGGCTATTACTTATAAGGCGCTTCAAGCAGATATTGATCTTGAATCAGAAACAAGTTTAGTTTCTTTAGCCCAGCAAGTAAAAATCAGGTTTCAAAAACAAGAGGGCCAAGATAGAGTTTTATTAGATGGGATAGATGTTACAGAAGAGATTAGAAGTAGTCAAGTTAGTAATCATGTATCTTTAGTGTCTCAAGTAGGAGGAGTTAGAGAGGAGTTAGTTACAACTCAACGTAAGATAGCTAGTCAGTCGGGAGTAGTAATGGATGGTCGAGATATAGGGACTGTTGTAGTGCCTAAAGCAGAAGTGAAAGTCTTTTTGACTGCTTCGGTAGAGGAAAGAACTAAAAGAAGATATGAACAATTGAATTCTAATAGACAGGATGTTAGTTTTTCTCAATTAAAACAAGAAATTATTAGACGTGATAAATTAGATCGTAATCGTGAGGTTAGCCCGTTAAAACAGGCCCAAGATGCTATTAAAATTGATACTACTAATCTAACTATAGATCAAGTAGTTAATAAAATAATTTCTCTTTGTCAGGAGGCATAAGTAGTGGACATCACCTATAATATTACTCATAAATTATTTAGAGTTTTTTTTAAACTAGGATTTAATTGGCAAGTAACTGGTAGAGATAATCTACCTCAGTCGGGGCCAACTATTGTAGTAGCTAATCATGTTAGTAATTTTGATCCACCTATTTTAGGAGCGGCTCTAGACCGTAAGGTCCATTATATGGCTAAACAACAGTTATTTTCTAATCCTGTAGCAGATAAGGTGTTACGCCATTATGGGGCTTTTCCGGTTAAAAGAGGTGGAGTAGGGAAATCAGCCCTCAAGAAAGGATTGCAGATTCTTAAAGAGGATAAGGTATTAGCCTTATTTCCGGAAGGAACGCGCAATAGAGAGGCTAAGTTAAAGCAGGCTAAATTAGGAATAGTAATGTTAGCCACTAAATCACAAGTACCAATTACACCAGTAGGACTGCTAGGGACTAGTAATCCTTTTGACAGAGATGTTAAAGTGAATATTGGCCCGTCTTTTGATTTAGCAAACTATTATAATCGTAAATTATCTAAGGAAGAAATGAGACAAGCGGGAAAGAAAATTATGAATAAAATTGCAGAGTTAGTGGAGTAAAAGAGAGTCCCTAGAGACTCTCTTGATTTATTTGGTGACAGATAGTTATTCTTAGTAATTATTTAGAACCCCACTTATAGATAAAAGGCCTTCTTTAGAAGGCCTTTTAGTTATTATTCCACTTGTTCTCTTTCTCGGAATAAGAAACTAATAGAATATAATCCTGCTAATCCAACTAAAGAATAAATTAATCTGCTAAAGGGAGCTAGTTGTTCCCCCCCTCCAAATAAAGTGGCAACTAGGTCAAAACCAAATAATCCGATTGAGCCCCAATTGAGAGCTCCAACTATAACTAGGATTAATGCTAACCTATCCATGAATTTTCACTCCTTTATGATTCATATTAGTTTCTTTTATAGTATCTTAAAAACAGGAGTTTAATATGTAGATAAGGTACGTTTAATCTGTTAATTTCTTTTATATTATTGGTATCAATAGTAATATTTTACATCTAAACTTAATATACTCCTTATTGTAACTAGTAGATTTAATGATTTAGTAGTTTACTTATAGGTGAGGAGGTATTATTAGTAAATAACTATTCTTAGGTCTTAATTAATCGCTGATTATAGCTTATGAATTTGATTTCCGGTTTTAGCTTGAAAAATGATTGGTAATTACTTATATTAAGAGTGGAGCTAATTAATAATTATTATTGTTTTATTAAGGAGGTTAATTATGAAGTATCGATTAATGTTAGTGATTTTGATAGTACTTATTATTTGTAGTGGTAATGTATTAGCAGAGGACTATAATCCAGAGGCTTATGATCATAAAATAGTGGAGAATTATATTGCCTATAGAATTAAATACATTCATAGTGTGGCTTATAATACTAGTTTAGAATTGAAGAAGTCTCGAGTGGAAAATTACGCTCAATCCATTATTAAGTGGTCGGATTATTATTCTCGAGAATTAGGAGTTGAAATGGATCCTTTATTAGTGACAGCTATTTTAGAAACAGAGACTAATTTTGTTTCTCGGGCTGACTATGATAATGGAGCCAGTATTGGCGTCTCTAGTATGAAAGTTAAAACTGCTAAGTGGATAGCTAATAGATTAGGGGTTAACTATACAAAATGGCGAGTTTTAGATGCTACTGACTTAGGGATTAGATTTGCTGTCTATTATTTAGGATTGGCCCAACAAGAATACGGGAATGATTTACATACAGTAATTACTTCTTATAATCAAGGCCTTAATGGAGCTAAGATAGAAGAGGGAAATCAATTTTATAATAATTATTTGTTTAAAGTATTAGGAAGATATCAATATTATCAGAAACGAATTAGTAAATATGGAGGAACAGCAAGTGATTATTTTTTATATAAGTTTAATAAACAATATAAATAAAATTAAGCCTACCTGTCTAGGTAGGCTTAATAATAGTTTACTTTTTGATGATTTCTGTTCTATAGCCATCAGGATCAGTTAAGAAGTAATAACCTCCACTTGCTTCTTCATCTATGCTTTTGATATCGCTTAACTCATAACCTAATTCTTGGTGGCGATTATAAGAATCTTTTAGATCTTCTACTGTAACAGCAAAATGGCTAAAACCATTACCGATTGTATAAGGTTCTTGGCGATCATAGTTGTATGTAAGTTCTAGTTCAAAATCACCTGTTTGGTTAGTCATATAAACTAGTGTAAATTCATCTTCAGGAAAATCTCTTCTGCGGTCTACTTCAAAATTAAGTGCAGTTTCGTAAAATTCAATAGATTCTTCTAAATCTAGCACTCTAATACAAGCATGAACTACATTGTAATCTTGGCTCATCATTATCTCTCCTTTCTGAATGGTATACATTTTACATTGTAGTAGTTAGTTATTCAATTGTCAATCTTTAATTGAAAATAATTAGATGTCTAAATATTTTTCTTTATTCTTAAGTTAGGGAATGATATAATAAAATCACTAATCATGATCTATTTATTTGGTTAAGTAGATATAGTCATTATTGATATAATGCTTCACTTTTTAATAAAAAAGTTCAATAAAAATTTAACACCTAGTTCGGAAAAGCTACAAAGTAGCTTTTTCCCGAGTAACTTTTATTGAACTATAAAAGTTACCAAAAGATTTCAAGGGAGAACAATCAATGCTTTCTGTCAGTAAAAAAATTGCTATAATATTTAGTTAGTCTTAGTTCATATATTACTTGCTGATCTTAACTATAGGGCACTGATTGTTCTATTTAAATTAAACCAGAGCAATCTTTCTTCATTACTAAGGAAGAGTTTCACAACGACATTTGAATTTTTTAGTAACGAATCTTAGCGAACTGGAGTAAAAATAAGGTTTGAATTACCTAATTTGCAGGGCATTAAATTAGGTTAGCCTTATTTTTAAGCAGTGAGCTGTAGATGAGTTTAAAAAAATTCCGAAAGTGAGAAAACTCTTGCTTAGTAAACTATAAAATTGCAATTACATAAGTTGAGGTGACGAAAGTGGAATATATAGAATTATTAGATCAATTAGAAGATTATTTTAGGGCTGGAGAAACAAAAGAAGAAAAGATAGGAATTGAGATTGAACATTTTATAGTGGCCCAGGATACATTAGAAACTATTACCTACCAAGAAGAAAATGGAATCGAGGATCTACTATATAATTTACAAGATAAGGGGTGGCAAGGAGAAGAAGAAGCAGGTCATTTAATTAAATTATATTCTAATCAGGCTGATATTACTTTAGAACCAGGTGGTCAATTAGAGATTGGGATTTATCCCTGTGGAGAGATTAATCAACTGGAGGAAGTTTATTTTAATTTCTTAGAGGATTTAATTCCTATTTTGGAGGAGCATAATTATTACTTAGTGACTTTAGGTTACCAACCAGAGAGTAAAATTGCTGATATTGCCTGGAATCCTAAACGGCGTTATAAGATTATGTCTAAATATTTTCAAGAAAAAGGAGATTATGCTCATAATATGATGAAAGGCACAGCTGCCTTTCAAATTGCTTTGGATTATAGAAGCGAAGCTGATTTTGTTAAAAAGTTTAAAGTAGCAAGTGTTTTATCTCCAGTATTAGGGATCTTAGTGGATAATGCACCTATATTTGAAGGAGAAATTTATGAAAGACAGGCTTTACGAACGTTAATTTGGAATAATACTGATCAGACTAGAACAGGTATAGTTAATAAAAGTCTAGTATCCGATTTTAATTATCGTAAGTATGCTGAATATATCTTAACTAGAGAGCCTATTTTGATTAAACAAGGAGCTAGTTATCAAGCAACAGGTGATCAAACTAACCGGGAGATTTTTGCTAACCAAGAGTTAAACCAGCAGCAATTAGAACATATTCTGACTATGGTTTTTCCTGATGTGCGGGCCAAACAATTTATTGAAGTCAGAATGGCTGATTCTTTACCACCTAAGCTTAGTTTTGCTCTAGTAGCTTTTTGGAAAGGATTATTTTATGATCAGACTAGCCTCCAACAGGTAACTGATCTGGTTGATCAATTTTCACTGGTAGATGTTTTAACAGCCAAAGAAGATATTATTCAAGAGGGATTAGAGGCTCAATTAGGTAAGCAATCTATTTTAGAGGTGGCTCAAGAAGTGATTAAGTTGGCCCAAGCTGGATTGGATAAACAAGAAGTGGATTATTTAACTCCTTTGTTAGAGTTAGTAGAGGAAGAAAGAACTTATGCTGGTAAGTTAAAAGAGCGATTAGAACATCATTCTAAAGAGGAAGTAATTAAAGACGTGATTATTAATGATAAAGTCGACTATTAAGGAGGGAGAGTAGATGGTACAAGTTAGCAGTAAATACCATAGTATTCTTCAGCAAGCTGAGAAGAAGTACTATCAGGACTACCAAAAGTTACATACTAAATTAGAGGATTCTTATGCCTATTACCAAGGACAAGTGATTCCTTTTTTATACCAACCATTATTTTTTAGTCAGCAGGAAATAAACGAGTTTCAGAACTTAGTAGCTACTTTTAATGGTATTTTAGATAAAGTAGTTACTCAGTATTTAACAGATCAGGAGTTTCGGGCTGCTTTTGGTTTTAGCCGTCAATTAGAAGAGCTAATTTTAGTGGACCCTGGTTATAGTTGTAATCTGCCTATGGAAAGACTGGATATCTTTTATTATGGATCAGAAGATTTTAAGTTTTGTGAGTTAAATGCTGATGGATCCTCAGGAATGGTTAAGACTAATACCTTAGAAGAGTATTTTCTCACTCAGTCCCAGGTGGTAACTGAGCTACAAGCTGATTATGATTTTACTTACTGTGAATTATTAGATAGTTGGGTAGATACGTTACTAGAAAATTATCAAGAATTTAGTGATGGAGCTATAAATCCGCAAGTAGCAATTCTGGATTTTGCTGGCTGTGGTATGCGTAGTGAGTTCAATTTTTTTAAAGAAGAGTTAGCAACAAGAGGTTTAGAAGCTAGAATAGTCGATCCTAGAGAAGTGGAATATAAGAATGGGAATCTGTATGCGGAAGACTTTAGAATTGATTTGATTTATCGGCGTGCTGTAACTACTGATCTAATGGATTATTATGAGCAAATTTCTGATTTTTTAGCTGCTTATAAGAATCATGATGTTTGTGTAGTTGGCCCTTTTCGGTCGCAGATTATTCATAATAAAGTTTTATTTTCTATTTTACATGATCAGGAACAAGTTTCTTTCTTATCTGCTAGGGAACAGCAATTTGTTAAGCAATATATCCCGTATACTGCTACTGTTGACCCTAGTGACCAAGAACAACTGGAGTATATAGTCAATAACCAGAAGGAATTAGTACTAAAACCTCATGATAGCTATGGTTCTCAAGGAGTAGTTATTGGAGCAGATGTAAGTCAGTCCACTTGGGAGGATAAAGTATTTGCTATTGAACAAGAGGATTACTTAATCCAGGAATTTTGTCCTTTACCTGAAATAGATCTGGCTACTTTTAAAGAAGGTCAAGTAGAGATTAAACCTTACAAGTATACTTTAGGCTTATTTGCTTATAATCAAAGTTTTCAGGGGATTTATACCCGAGCTGGTCAGGAAAATGTAATTGCTAGTGCTACTGGTTGTGTAACCTTGCCTAATCTAGTGGTTGATGATGCTGAAGTAAAGAATGAATGAGTCACTTATTTTCATCTAACTGCAAATAGATAGCAAGAAAAAGCCTCCCTTACGGGAGGTTCTTATAATTTAACTACATTTTTAGCTTTCAATCCTTCTTGTTCTTCTTCTAGCTCAAAGGCTACTTCAGCTCCTTGTGGGAGTTGATTATAATTAGGACTGATACTCGAGTAGGCTTCTCCTTCCTGAGGTAAGACTTCTGTAGCATCTACTATTACTTGTTGTTGATCATCCAGGGCAATTTCTCCTTGCCCTTGGTTAGGGTCAAAGTTGGTTACTCTACCATAGTGCATATTTAGCCTCCTTTAGCAATTAATTTTCCCTGATTAGTAGGTGGTTATGTCTGGATAAATAAGTAAATAAGATTTAAGAAAAGAGCAGATGTACAATTTAGATATGGTCACTTATGACTATAAACTAATAAAATATTAAACTAATTTAAAAATAATACCAAATTAAAAACTGAGATAACAAGTGTAAAGACACTTGACATTGCATAAATATAATTGTAAAATGTGAAAGAAGCTAACTATATTAAGGAGGCAAAATATGAATAAAAATTTAAAAGATAAGATAAATTATTTAAAAGAAGAAAGAAATGCGATTATTTTAGCTCATAATTATCAAATAGATGAAGTACAAGCTATAGCAGATTATACTGGGGATTCTTTAGGATTAAGTCGTAAAGCAGCTACAGCTGAAGCTGAGGTTATTGTTTTTGCTGGGGTGGATTTTATGGCGGAAAGTGCTGCAATATTATCTCCGGAAAAGACAATATTATTACCAGCCAGAAATGCTGGTTGTCCAATGGCAGATATGATTACTGTTGAAGGATTAAGAAAGAAGAAAGAGGAGTATCCTGATGCAACTGTTGTATGTTATGCAAATTCTTTAGCAGCAGTAAAAGCAGAAAGTGATATTTGTTGTACTTCTTCTAATGCCTTAAATATTGTAGAGGAACTTGAGAATGACCGAATTTTATTTGTACCTGACCAAAACTTAGGTCAGTATGTAGATGCTAGAACTGATAAAGAAATTATTTTATGGGATGGATATTGTCGGACACATCATCGAGTTCAGGTTACAGATGTAGAAGCAGTTAGAAGCGCTTATCCTGACTCTTCAGTTATAGTTCATCCTGAGTGCAGACCAGAAGTGGTAGAATTGGCTGATTATGTTGGTAGTACAGCACAAATTTTAGATTTTGCTCAAAGGTCTGAGGAAGAGAAGATTATTATTGGAACTGAAATGGGAATTTTATATGGTTTAGAAGAGGAAAATCCAACTCAAGATTTTTATTTATTAAGCCAAAGTTTGGTTTGTCAAAATATGAAGATGACTTCTTTAGAAGATATAGCTTCAGTTTTAGAAGAAATGCAATATCAAGTAACTGTTGACCAAGAAACTAGAGTTCAAGCTAAAGATTCTTTAGATAAAATGTTAGAGTTTAGTAATTAGTGGAGGGGTAGTATGATTTCACGTTACTTAGTGAATTTTGATTTGGCAAATGTTAAACAGGTAAAGAATGATTATATAGTAATAGGAACTGGAGTTGCTGGTTTGGTTAGTGCTCTAAAATTATCTGAATCCAATAATGTTACTTTATTAACTAAAGGAGAACTAAGTGAATGTAATACAGAGCAAGCTCAGGGTGGAGTTGCAGCAGCAATTGCTAAAGATGATACAGTCACATCACATGTTACGGATACTCTACAGGCTGGAGCTGGATTATGTAATCCGCAAGCAGTAAAAGAATTAGTAACAGAAGGTAAGGAACAAATAGAAAAATTAATAGATTTAGGAATGAGATTTGATCAAGTCAATAAAGAATTGGCTTTAACTAAAGAAGGGGGACATAGCTGTTCTAGAGTCTTACATGCTGGCGGAGATGCTACTGGGAGTGAATTGAGAAGTTTCTTAACCAATCAAGTTTTAGCAGTAGAGAATATAGATTTACAAAATAGATTTGTTATAGATTTACTGACTAAGGATGGAGAATGTTGTGGGGTCTTAACCTATAATTCGCAAGAAGGATTGGTAGCTTATTTAGGTCAAGCTGTTATTTTAGCTACTGGCGGAGCTGGGCAATTATATCCTGTAACTTCTAATTCTGATGTTGTAACAGGAGATGGAGTAGCTATGGCTTATCGGGCTGGAGTTGAGGTAATGGATCTAGAATTTATTCAATTTCACCCAACTACTTTACAGTTACCTAATGGACCTAATTTCTTAATTTCAGAGGCTATGAGAGGGGAAGGAGCTGTTTTAAGAAATCAGGCTGGAGAACGCTTTATGTCACAGGAACATAAATTAGCTGACTTGGCTCCTCGAGATATTGTAGCGCGAGCTATTTATCGACAGATGCAAGGGGCAGATATGGATTATGTTTATTTGGATGCAACTGATTTAGAAGCTAATTTTGTCCAAGAAAGGTTTCCCACTATTTATCAGACTTGCTTAGAAGCAGGAATTGATATAACTACTGATTATATTCCAGTTGCCCCAGCTGCTCATTATTTAATGGGGGGGATTAAGACTAATCAAGTTGGTGAGACTAATTTAGATAGACTTTATGCTTGTGGTGAGACAGCTTGTGTAGGAGTTCATGGAGCTAATAGATTGGCTAGTAATTCTTTATTAGAAGGACTAGTTTATGGTGCTAGAGTGGCTAAGGCAGCTGATAAATCACCAACTAGAGATCTTGAGGTGGATATTTCAAGTAATCAACAGATTAATAAGTCAAAGCCATTAGCTAAAGTTAAATCTCAACTCCATAATATTATGGTTGATAGAGTGGGAATAGTGCGTAATAAATCTGATTTAGAAGAAGCATTAGATAGTTTAAAAGAATTGTTAACTAATTTAAGATATAATTTTTCTGTACCAGATAGATGGGAAGTACAAAACTTGTTATTAGTAGCTTATTTAGTAGTCAAGAGTGCTTTATTAAGAGAGGAAAGTCGAGGGGCACATTATAGAAAAGGTATTCCCTATAGTAAACCCCAATGGAAGAAACATATTGTTTTTCAAGAAGAAGAATGGGAGGAGTTAGGTCTTGAATTTTAAGCAACATAAAGTTTTGCAGATAATTGATGATGCATTGGTTGAGGATATAGGGACTGGTGATTTAACTACTAGTAGTATAATAGATGCAGATAAGGAGGGCCAAGGTACTATTTTAGCTAAGGAAGAAGGAGTAATTGCTGGTTTAGAAGTAGCTCAATTAGTATTTGAGCGTTTAGATGATAATATAAATTTTGAACCATTAGTTACAGATGGTCAGCAAGTTGAAAGTAGAACAGCTATTGCTAAAGTAAGTGGTAGGGTCGCTCCTATTCTAACTGGAGAACGGTTGGCCCTTAACTTTTTACAACGAATGTCGGGTATAGCTACTAAAACAGCTAAATATCAAGAGTTAGTAGCAAATTATAATGTTCGAGTGGTTGATACTAGAAAGACTACACCAAACTTAAGAATATTAGACAAGTATGCTGTTAGAGTTGGAGGTGGCTTTAATCATCGTTTTGGTTTATATGATGCAGTGATGATTAAAGATAATCATATTCAAGCTGCTGGAGGTATTATTCAAGCAGTAAAGAAAGCTAAAGTAAATTTACCTCATACAGTAAAAGTTGAGGTGGAAGCAGAGGCCTTAGAGCAAGTTAAAGAAGCATTAGCAGTTGGAGTGGATATTATTATGTTGGATAATATGACACCTGATCTTATGTCTCAGGCGGTAGATGTTATTGATAACCAAGCAATTGTGGAAGCTTCAGGTGGTATTACTGCTGATCAGATTACTAAAGTAGCTAAGACAGGAATAGATGTAATTTCAATTGGAGCTTTAACTCATACTATTAATTCTTTGGATATTAGCTTGGGTTTAAAGGAGGATTAAGATGAAACAAGTTAAATCATTTCTAAAAGAAAAAAATATTGAGTTGTCTTTAGAAAGATACGGAATTCAAGCTTTAGGAGCTATGGCTCGTGGTTTATTTGCTTCTTTAATAGTAGGTTTGATTTTAAAAGTAGTAGGGCAAAGATTATCTTTGCCTTTATTAGTTGATTTTAGTAAGACAGCTAGAGATATGATGGGGCCAGCTATTGGAGTAGCAGTTGCGTATGGTCTAGAAGCTCCTCCTTTAGTTATCTTTACTTCTGTAGTTACAGGAGGAGCTGGAGCTCAGTTAGGTGGTCCAGTTGGTGCCTTTTTAGCAGCAGTAATTGGAGCAGAAGTAGGGAAATTAATTTCTAAAGAAACTAAATTAGATATTGTACTAACGCCTAGTCTAGTGATTATTAGTGGACTCTTAACGGCTAAGTTTGTTGGCCCCCAAATTGATCAATTAATGACTAACCTAGGATACTTAATTATGACAGCTACCAAATTACAGCCAATTCCAATGGGGATTATTGTTTCTACACTAATGGGGATGTCTTTGACTTTACCAATCAGTAGTGCAGCAATTGGTTTAATGCTCAATTTAAGTGGTTTAGCTGCTGGAGCAGCTACCGTAGGATGTAGTGCTCAGATGATTGGTTTTGCTGTAATGAGTTATCAGGAAAATGGTTGGGGAGGATTAGTAAGTCAAGGCTTAGGAACTTCTATGCTACAGATGCCTAATATAGTCAGGAATCCTTATATTTGGCTACCACCGACTTTAAGTGGAGCTATTATAGGTCCTATAGCTACTACTATTATTCCTTTAAAAAATATTCCTATTGGTTCAGGAATGGGTACTGCAGGTTTAGTAGGCCAATTTGGCACTATTGAAGTGATGGGGCTGGAGGCAGTTGGCCCGATTATTTTACTCCATTTTATTTTACCAACGATATTAACTTTAGTTATTGCTGGAATAATGCGAAAGCAAGGTTGGATTAGAAGTCATGATTTAGAGTTAGAATTATAATTAAAAATTTGTTATTAATAGTTTTTATTTAAAGGGAGCCTGCTAAAAGCATGCTCCCTTTTTAGTATTGGAAATTAGTATTTGTCTTATTTAGCTTTACGTTATTAATTAAATAATCTTGTATAAGTTTTTTCTAAATACAAATACTAGTTGTGGATTAAATTTATTAAAAAAGGAGTGAAAGAATGAAAACATTAGCTTTAGTTCTAGCTGGGGGACGAGGAACTAGATTAGATATTTTATCAAATCATCGGGCCAAGCCAGGGGTACCATTTGGAGGGAAGTTTAGGTTAATAGATTTTGCTTTAAGTAATTGTGTTAATTCAGGCATCTATAATGTAGGAGTTTTGACTCAGTATCTACCTCTATCTTTACATGAACATATTGGGATTGGTAAGCCTTGGGACTTAGATCGGAAGTTAGGCGGGATTAATTTATTACAACCTTATAAAGGCCGAAATAACAATGGTAATTGGTATCAGGGTACAGCTCATGCAGTTTACCAGAATATTGATTATATCAAACAGAATAATCCGGATTATGTAGTTGTCTTATCTGGAGATCATGTTTATAAAATGAATTATCAGGATATGGTACAGTATCACCAACAGAATAACGCTGAATTAACGATTGCTGCTCAGAGAGTACCAGAGGAAGAAGCAAGTAGATTTGGGATCTTGGAGTGTAATGACCAACAGGAAATTTTAGATTTTGCAGAAAAACCAGCCGAACCAGCAAGTAATTTAGCTTCTATGGGGATTTATGTGTTTAATACAGATGCTTTAATCAGTATTTTACATGACTGTTGTACGCAGGAGAACTCGGATTTTGGTCACGATATTATTCCGCCTATGATAGATAACAACCAAGTTTTTGCTTATGAATTTGATGGTTACTGGAAGGATGTAGGTACTTTGAAATGTTTTTGGGAGACAAATTTAGCTTTGACTGGCCCAATGCCTGAGTTTAATTTATACGACAAAAACTGGAAGATTCATACTAGAAGTGAAGAAAAACCTCCGGTTAAGTTTGGAGCTCAAGGTAAAGCAGAACAGAGTATTGTTGCTAATGGTTCAATAATTAATGGTGAAGTTAAAAATTCTGTGATTTCGCCCGGGGTATTTATTGAAGAAGGAGCAGTGGTTAGAGATTCAATTATCTTTAATGATACTGTAATTAAACAGGATTCTATAGTTTCACAAGCAATCATTGATAAAAATGTCGTTGTTGGTGATAATTGTCATATAGGATTTGGTAATGATCTAACTCCTAACCAAGAACGGCCTGAACTGTTAAATTGTGGCTTGACAGTGCTAGCAAAAGGAGCTCAAATTCCTGCTAATACTCAAATAGGTCGTGATTGTAGAATTCTATCTTTTGTGGATCACAGTGATTTTACTGATCAAGTTATTCCTAGTGGTAGTACTGTTAAACCAGAAACAAACGAAGAACTTTATTTGCTAGATAAGGCAGAATAAATCATTTTATTAAAAAAATATTTGAAATTTTGATATACTATTAGTAGAAATTAATATTGAATTCGATCTAGCGTGTTACTAATTAGATTAGGCATTAGCTAGAGAGGGTTCTATTATAGTTAGAAAGTGGCTATTAAGTATAGCTAATATCTCTAATTTATAATAGAGTTTTCTCTAGCTTTTTTGTTTTTTGGATAGGTCAATGATTGAAAAAGCTAACGAAGAAAGATTTATCGTTAAAGGGCTGGGGGGATTAACCTCTAGCTTTTTTTGTTTGGAGAAGGAAGATAATTAGTAACATATGATAGATATTATCATAATATATAGTGAACAAGAAAGGAGGAAGATTATGGGAAACTATCAACCTGATGAAGGTAGAGATAGACAAAGAGATCGCTATAGAGATCCTAGGTATCCAGGTTGTCCGAGAAATCCAGGTGAGAGAAATAGACACGTTCATGATTATCAAGGCACTACTTCTTATGATGATAGGCATCGTCATGACTACCGAGATACTACTAGTCCACCTATTTATAATAATAATACCCACTATCATAATTATAGCACAGTTACTACTATGAATGATGCTCATCAGCATATTATGGAAGGGAGTACTGGGCCAGCAATCCGCACTAGCTATGGCCATACCCATGAGATGGAAGGTACTACTAGTTATAATGATCGACATCAGCATGAGTATGAAACTTCCACTTCGCGGCCTATTTCTGAATAGGTAGATTGAAATGGTATTTTATGATTAAAGGAGGGGTATTATTGAAGAAGATAAAGAATATATAGTAAAATCTGGGGATACACTATATAAAATTGCAAATAAGTTTAGAGTGACTGTTGCTCGTTTAAAATCAATTAATAACTTAGACAGTAATCTAATTTACCCGGGGCAAAAACTAAAAATTCCTGAAAAACAAGAGGGAATTTATATTGTTAGGGCAGGAGATACATTATTTGAAATTGCAAACAAATATAATATAACAGTTGATCAATTAAAGTTATATAATAGACTGGAAAGTAATATAATTAATATTGGACAGAAACTATATATTCCAAACCAAAAGCTAATAAACCTTGTTAATCAATTACCTAATAATATATATACTACTAGTGATAGCGGAAAAGATGTAAGACAAATACAAAAAGGGCTAAATACTTTAGGCTATTTATTGGCTGAAGATGGAGAATATGGAGAAACAACCAGAAGAACAATTTTAAATTTTCAAAAGCAATATAAAGAATTAGCTAATGATGGCATATATGGGCCAAAAACAAGAGATTATTTATATCGAGCTTTATTGACTGATCATATTGAAGTAGTAAACCCTAGCGATATTTTAGTACTTGTAAATAAAAATTATAGTCTTCCAGCAGATTATGTTCCCCAAAATCTCGTAGTACCAGGTGTTTCTTTTCCCTTTGAAGAGTTTCAGCAAAAGAAATTAATGCGGGAAGAAGCAGCAACTGCTCTTGAAAGATTATTTACGAGAGCGAATCAGGAAAATATAGATTTATATGCAATTTCTGGTTATAGGTCCTATGACCGGCAAGAAGCAATATTTGGTGCTAAAGCTATGGAACGTGGTTTAGAAGTTGCTAATCGATTCAGTGCTAAACCAGGAGAGAGTGAACATCAAACTGGTTTGGCAATGGATGTAAGTAGTCCTCAAGTTAATTTTCGCTTAACTCAAGAGTTTGGTGCTACAAAAGAAGGAAGCTGGTTACGAGAGAATGCTCCTCAATTCGGATTTATTATTCGGTACTCAAAAGGAAAAAAGGAGATTACTGGGTATCAATATGAACCTTGGCATATTCGTTATGTGGGAGAAGATATAGCCTCAGAAATTGCAAAGCAGAATATAACCTTAGAAGAATATTTAGATAAGGCTTAATTAGTAAAAAAGGAGTCTAGCCAATAGACTCCTTTACTTTTTGAAAAATTAGAATTTATAACCTGCTCCAATTTTTAAGC
This sequence comes from Halanaerobaculum tunisiense, assembly GCF_054657635.1. Classification (NCBI taxonomy): domain Bacteria; kingdom Bacillati; phylum Bacillota; class Clostridia; order Halanaerobiales; family Halobacteroidaceae; genus Halanaerobaculum; species Halanaerobaculum tunisiense. Next base: position 2,886 of record NZ_BAAHYI010000008.1, on the reverse strand, counting down.
CAGGAGAGTATTGATCACCAATCATTCCCTTAAGTCCAGCTCTTAAATCAACTTGGTTATCTAAATTGAGCTTAATTCCTAGGTCATAATGAACTACTAGATCCTCTCTAGCAGTTGATAAATCAAATTCATAAATTCCAGTTAGCTCATTATCAATTATTCTAGCTCCATTGATACCTAAAAAAGGACTATCATCAGTAATTCCGGCTACCAAAGCAAAATTAGAATCAATTTGATACTTGCCTCCAATTCTAGTAAATGGTCCTCCTATCTTACCTATTAAAGCTGTCTTTGGTGTTAGACCGTATTTTCCTTCTAATGTTACTCCGTTATCACTGATAATCATGCCCGTTACTACTCCGTGATTAGTTAGAACTTGAGGACTAGTAGAGGCTAATGAAGTTCCGGTAAATAAAACTAAAATTGTAATTATAGAATAAATAGTTACTAGTTTTTTCATTAGTTTTGACTCCTTTTGTTTGTATATTTATTAGATGTGCTATTATATTTATTCTAGTTTAGTGTTACATTCCCTGTTAGAAAAATATGGTTTATTTTTTATTGGAAGGTTTGGATATGGATCCCTTCTATTGTGGACCATTCTGCGTAGAGTACGTCTTCGAATTTATGAATTTGATGATCTAATAGTTTTTGTTCTAACCAGTCTCGATCTAAATTATGATATTTGAGATTTTGCCATAAGACTTGGCCATCGGTGATAAGAGTAATTGGGATATCAACTTCTTGTTGTGGTAAATCCAAATCTTGTCGGCTCGGTGACCCGTGTTCATACTTATTGAGAACAGTTATTTCTCCGTTAGGTTCTAAAATGGCGTATTCTACTTCTCTAAGAGAGAAGACATCTTTTTCGCGTAGTAAGGAGCGTAGTTGGGTAATTGTCATTTTATTGTTTTTTAACTCCTGGTAATCAATTTGGCCATTCCGAATTATAACTGCCGGAGAATCAGCTATAATCTTTCTGATTCGAATAAATTTTCGTTCCAGTAGATGGATTAAAAACATTAATAACCCCCAAAGAGATAGAGCATATAAAATATAACCAACTCCAGTTTCTGGATCGTAAATAGCATTTCCTAAGAGTTCTCCAAGTACAATAGCAGATATAAAGTCAAAAGGAGTAAGTGGTGTAATCTGTCTTTTGCCAATAAACTTAGTAATTGTAAATAGTGCTATAAATCCAATTGTTATCTCCAAAGTGATACTACCTATCCCAGGCATAATTTTTGAGCCTCCCTTCATATATCTTTTACTAAATTAAATTTAATATTAGGATTGTATAGCAAAAACATTTAGTTATATTTATATCTAATCATGTGACAAGGTAAAATAATAAAGAGATAATTGTAGAGGAGGGAGGGGTTAGATGCAGGAATATATTGAAGCAATCTGGACAACTATATTAATTTTTATAATGTTAGTGGTTTTAACTAGAGTAATAGGTAGAAAGTTGTTGGCCCAGCTTACTTTTTATGATTTTGTAACTGGGGTAACTATTGGAACGATTGCTGGTGCATATGTTGTTAATGAAGCTGAAGGTGCTGCTGTATTATTAAGTCCAATTGTATTAGCTTTATGTTCGTTAGGTTTAGGTTATTTAACAGTTAAAAGTTTAAGGATCAGAAAAATATTTAAAGGGGAACCAGTAGTGATTATTCAAAATGGTAAAATTCTTGAAGAAAATATGTTTAAATCTCGTTATACATTAGATGCTTTAGAGATGCAGTTACGACAAAAAGGGGTTTTTAATATTAATCAGGTGGAATTTGCTGTTTTAGAATCCAATGGGAAATTGAGTGTCTTAAAGAAAAGTTCTTATAACCCAGTTACTCCTAAAGATTTGGATTTGGATACTCAGTATCAAGGGTTACCGACAGAGATAATTAAGGATGGGGAAGTTTTAGAACAAAATTTAAGACAGAATAATCTTGATTTTAATTGGTTATATAGTACATTAAACCAACAAGGGGTAGATGATATTTCAAAAGTTATGCTAGCAAGTTTAAATACAGATGGATCTTTGTATTTGGATTTAAAAGATGAAGAGGCTAATTATACTCAACAAGTGGAGGATTAATGTTAGTTTTTAGTTGATTAGAATTGACAATTGCACTAGCTTCTTTTTATAATGATACTAAGTTTATAAATAAGGAGGGGCTAGTATGGAAGCTAAACAAGAGTATTATAAGACACAAGTAGAAGAAGTGATTAAAGAATTAGAAAGTAGAAATATGGAAGGATATTATTGTGCTACTGCAGAAGAAGCTTTAGAGCAAGTATTATCTTTATTGCCTAAGGGGCAGAGTGTTTCCTGGGGTGGTTCTAAGACATTAAATCAATTAGGAATTAAAGAGAAAGTACATGAAGAGGATTATACTGTATATGATCGGGCGGAGGCTGCTAATGAAGCGGAAAAGGATAAAATTTATCATCAGGCTTTAAATTGTGATTATTATTTGATGAGTACTAATGCTATTACTCAGAAGGGGAAATTAGTTAATGTTGATGGTAATGGTAATCGAGTAGCAGCTTTAATCTATGGTCCACAGCATGTAATTATAGTAGCTGGAATGAATAAATTAACAGTTGATGAAGCAAGTGCTCGGCAGCGAGTTAGAAATCACGCTGCTCCAATAAATACTCAACGCTTAGATATGGAGACACCTTGTGCTCAGACGGGTCAGTGTGCTAATTGTAAGGCAGAAGATAGCATTTGTAGTCAGACGGTAATAACTAGATTATCTCGTTCAGAAGGTAGAATTAAAGTAGTCTTAGTAGGAGAAGAATTAGGCTATTAAATATAAGTAATTATTTGTATAAATATAACAAGATTTTAGAATAGGCTAACGTCTTTAGGGCGTTGGCCCT